>JAUYTB010000078.1 GCA_030695305.1 Bacteroidales bacterium | reverse complement strand
TATTACCTGTGATGGTAATTACGCCGCAGCGCATGTTGCATACATGTTTAGCGAGATGGCAGCCATATACCCAATTACTCCATCTTCAACAATGGCGGAGTATGTGGATGAGTGGTCTGCCTATGGCAAAAAGAACATCTTTGGAGAGACTGTGAAGGTAGTTGAGATGCAGAGCGAGGGTGGTGCTGCCGGCACACTTCATGGAGCTCTTCAGGCAGGGGTTCTTACCACAACTTTTACCGCTTCTCAGGGTCTTCTTCTGATGATCCCAAATATGTATAAGGTGGCGGGCGAATTACTTCCTACTGTCTTCCATGTATCTGCAAGAACTCTTGCTTCACAGGCACTATCAATATTCGGAGACCACTCCGATGTTATGTCTGCAAGACAGACAGGATTTGCCCTGCTGGCATCAAGCGGAGTCCAGGAGGCACTGGATATGGGAGCTGTAGCACATCTCTCAACCTTAAAATCACGCATACCATTTCTCCACTTTTTTGACGGATTCAGAACTTCACACGAGATTCAGAAAATTGAAGATATCGACGGAGAAGATCTCAGGAAAATGTTAAGTGACAAGTCACTCTCATCATTCAGAAACAGAGCACTAAATCCAAATAAGCCTGTAACAAGAGGTACTGCTCAAAATCCGGATGTATTCTTTCAGGCGAGAGAGGCGTGCAACTCATTCTATGATGCGGTTCCGGATATCGTAGCCCGTTATATGGGTGAGATTAGCGAAGCGACAGGACGTCACTATCTTCCATTTGATTATCACGGAGATCCAGAAGCAGAAAACGTAATTATCGCAATGGGTTCCGTATGTGAAACAATCAGAGAGGTTGTTGATGTTATGCTGGAGAAAGGTGAGAAAGTGGGTGTTCTTACGGTTCGCCTTTACAGACCATTCTCTGCTAAGTACTTCTTCCGTGTTCTTCCTAAGAGCGTTAAGAGAATTGCTGTTCTTGACAGAACAAAAGAGCCGGGAGCTGTTGGAGAACCTCTCTATCTTGATGTTAAATCTGTTATCGCAGAGAAAGGCGGAAAGCTTCCTTTAATTGTTGGCGGACGTTATGGTCTATCTTCAAAAGATACAACTCCTGCACAAATCTTCTCTGTATTTGACAATCTTAATATGAAGGAGCCAAAGAACGGCTTCACAATCGGGATAGTTGATGATGTAACATTCAAATCACTTCCGATAAAAGAGGAGATTAACGTATCCAAGAAAGGTGTAGTAGAGTGCAAATTCTACGGACTGGGGTCGGACGGTACAGTGGGTGCAAACAAAAATACAATCAAGATTCTTGGAGAGACAACCCCTAAGTATGTTCAGGCATATTTCGACTATGACTCCAAGAAGTCAGGCGGATACACCTGCTCACATCTAAGATTCGGAGATACCCCTATTACATCTCCATATCTGGTATCAAATCCGGATTTTGTTGCCTGTCACGTTACAACTTATCTCACAAAGTACAATGTACTTAAGGGCATCAAAAAAGGGGGAACACTTCTGTTAAACACCCTTTGGAACAAAGAGGAGACTATTGAGAAGCTACCTGATTTCGTTAAAGCTACAATTGCCAAAAAACAGCTCAATCTTTATATTATAAATGCTACAATGATTGCAGAAGAGATTGGCCTTGGAAACAGAACCAATACAATTCTTCAGAGTGCTTTCTTTAAGATTGCAGATATCATTCCTTATGATCAGGCAGTTAATGAGATGAAAGATGCTGCCAAGAAATCATATGGCAAGCAGGGCGATAAGATACTTAAGATGAACTATGCTGCTATTGACAGAGGAGCAGAGTGTGAAAAAGTAGAGATCCCTTGCGAATGGAAAAACCTCACTGCCAAATTCCGTCCCGATACATTTGACAGACTTGCACCGGACTGGGTAAGAAACGTTGCCGATGTTGTTAACTCACAATCTGGAAACGATCTTCCTGTAAGCGCATTCCTGAATCTTGAAGATGGAACAATCCCTGCAGGAACATCTGCATACGAAAAACGCGGTATTGCGGTTCATATTCCTGAGTGGCAGTCAGAAAACTGTATTCAGTGTAACCAGTGTGCCTATGTTTGCCCTCACGCAGCCATCAGACCATTCCTTATGAATGAAGATGAGCAGCAGAAAGCTCCGGAAGGCGTTAAGAAGATTAAAGGTAACGGTCCATTCAAAGAGTACAGCTTCACAATTCAGGTTACACCTATGGATTGTACAGGTTGCGGTAACTGCGCAGATGTTTGTCCAGCCAAAACCAAGGCTCTTGTTATGAAAACTTTTGACAGTCAAGTTCATGAGCAGGCAAACTACGATTTCCTTCACTCTGTGGTAGGATACAAAGATTCTATTCAACCAAAGAGCCAAAGTGTTAAAAACCTACAGTTTGCACAGCCGCTATTTGAGTTCTCAGGAGCTTGCGCAGGTTGTGGTGAGACTCCATATATTAAGGCAGTGACTCAGCTATACGGAGACAGGATGATGATTGCAAATGCAACCGGTTGTTCATCTATCTTTGGAGGATCATTCCCATCATCGCCATATACAACAAATAAAGATGGTAAGGGTCCATCATGGGCAAACTCACTGTTCGAAGATAATGCAGAGTACGGTCTCGGTATGCATCTTGGTTCAGAGAGAGTACGTGACAGAGTTGCCAAACTTATGGCAGACGGACTTGAGTGCGAATGCTGCACTCCGGAGATGAAGCTTCTTTTTGGAGAGTGGATATCTAAACGTGAAGACCATGCAGCTACCAGGGAGATTGCAGATAAACTTGTTCCGCTTATCTCCTCATGTAAATGTGAGATTTGTGAAGAGCTTACCGTTCTTAAAGATTTCTTTGTAAAACGCTCTCAGTGGATATTCGGTGGAGACGGATGGGCTTATGATATTGGCTACGGTGGTCTTGACCATGTTCTTGCTACAGGAAGCAATGTAAATGTCCTTGTACTTGATACCGAAGTTTATTCAAACACAGGCGGACAATCATCTAAATCTACTCCTGTGGGAGCTGTTGCAAAATTTGCAACCTCCGGCAAGAAGATACGTAAAAAAGATCTTGGAATGATGGCTATGAGCTATGGCTATGTTTACGTAGCTCAGGTGGCTATGGGAGCAAACCAAAACCAGCTCTTTAAGGTACTTAAAGAGGCCGAGGAGTACGACGGACCATCTTTGATTATCGCATACGCCCCTTGTATCAGCCACGGATTAAAGGAAGGAATGGGCGCTACTCAAAAAGAGGAGAAACTTGCAGTTGAGTGCGGTTACTGGCAACTATACCGTTACAATCCGATGCTTGAGGCAGAGGGCAAGAATCCGTTTACACTTGACAGTAAAGAGCCGGATTGGACTAAGTTCCAGGATTTCCTTAAAGGAGAGGTTAGGTATACTTCATTAATAAAAACATTCCCTCAGGAAGCAGAGACACTGTTCAAACTAACCGAGGAGTTTGCCAAATGGAGATACAACTCTTATAAGAGATTAACTTCGGAATAATTTTACGAATAGACATTTTTTAAAGGCGGAATGCAGAGTGAGCATTCCGCCTTTTTTACATTAACAGAGAGCACTTTGTTAAAATAATTATAACAAAACTTCGGAATAATAAAATAATAACTAAATTTATAGGCTACTTCTAAAACTAATAATTTAAGTATTATGGAACTATTTAACGAATGGTGGACGGCTCTTGATTTGTCCCAAAAAGTTTATTGGTGTATTGCCATACCTTTCTCGCTGATATTTATTTTTCAGACAATTATGACAATAATTGGCACAGGAGATACAGACCAGCTAGATGCTACAGGAGATGGAGATTCACTAGTGGGTGATGACAGTGGCATCCCTTTCCAGTTTATCTCTCTAAAAAACCTTGTAGCCTTCTTCACAATCTTTGGATGGACCGGTATTGCAGCACTCTCTTCCGGATGGGGTACAGGGGCTACTTTAGTAGTATCCTTTATAGCAGGACTTATCATGATGTTGATAATGGCTTCGATATTCTACTATATGAATAAGCTTACAGAGGATGGCAGCTTCAAAATAAGAAACACAATAGGAAAAAGCGGTAGTGTTTACCTTACAATACCTGCCGGGAGAGCAGGTACAGGCAAGGTTCAGATTAACGTTCAGGGCTTTCAAACCCTTGATGCCATAACCGACTGTGAAACAGATATAAAAACAGGGTCTGTGGTCACTGTTACAGATGTTGTAAACGGCAATCTGCTTCTTGTTAAATAAAGAACCTCAGCTCTTGAAATCTTCTCAGTTTTATTTATTATAAAAACATATAACAATATATTATGGAACAATATTTTATTTTTATTATTGCAGCCGGGGTACTCTTTGTATTCATGCTGATTATCTCATTTTTCCGCAGATATAAAAGGTGCCCTTCGGATAAGATTCTTGTCGTTTTTGGAAAAGTAGGAAAAAGCGGAGAGTCAGAGTCCCGCTCTGCAAAATGTATCCACGGAGGAGCTGCGTTTATCTGGCCTGTTATTCAGGACTACTCATTCCTTGATCTTACACCCTTCTCTATCGAAATAAACCTCACAAGCGCACTGAGTAAACAGAATATCAGAGTAGACGTTCCTTCCAGGTTTACTGTCGGGATCTCTACAGAAGAGGGAATTATGACCAATGCTGCCGAGAGATTACTCGGACTCTCCATAACTGACATAAGTAACCTTGCAAAAGATATTCTTTTTGGTCAACTGAGACTTGTTGTAGCCACTATGGATATAGAGGAGATCAACAATAACCGGGATAAATTTTTGGCTGCTGTATCAAGTAATGTAGAGGCCGAACTTAAGAAAATTGGTCTTAAGCTTATAAATGTCAATGTTACAGATATAAACGACGAGTCTGGATATATCGATGCTCTTGGTAAAGAGGCGGCTGCCAAAGCCATTAACGACGCAAAGATTAGTGTAGCCGAGAAGACCCGTGACGGATCTATCGGAGAGGCGTTAGCCGTTAAAGAGCAGAGAATTCAGGTATCAAAAGCAGATGCAATTGCTGTTGAGGGAGAGAATACAGCAAAGATTGTTATGGCTAAATCCAATGCAGCCAGGCGAGAGCAGGAGGCAGAGGCAGAGAGATTGGCTAATGCCGCAGAGAAGGTAACTCAGGCAAAAGCGCTAGAAGAGGCTTATGCTGCAGAGAGAGATGCAGAGACAGCTCGTGCAATAAGGGATAAAGCAACTCAGATAGCAAACATTGTTATCCCGGCAGAAATTGAGAAAGAGAAGATTCAAATTGGAGCTGAGGCAGTAGCAGAGCAGACCAGAAGACTTGCAAAGGGGGAGGCAGATGCAATTTTCCTTAAGATGGATGCAGAGGCCAGAGGTATATTTGAAATTCTGAGCAAACAGGCAGAGGGTTACCAAAAACTAATGAATGCAACCGGAAACGACTCTAAGAGCGCTGTAATGATGATGATTGCAGACAAGCTTCCGGAGTTGGTTAAGACCCAAGTTGAGGCAATTAAGAATCTTAAAATTGACAAAATCACTGTTTGGGACTCAATGTCCTCTGGGAAAGATGGTAAATCACCCTCTACAGCAAATTTCCTTTCGGGAATGTTAGGTTCAATTCCACCATTTGAAGAGCTATTTAAAATGGCGGGAATGGAGCTTCCTGACTACCTTAAGGGACGTAAAATTGAAGAGGCTAAAATCATTGATCAGGAAGTAACAACAGATCAACAAAAATAGCCTCTGTCACCTATCTGCTAATTGTTTGGATAACTGCATCCGTAATCTGCTTCTCACGTACAACCGATTTATCAAAAATTGATTGTGCTTCCCGAACAAGATTGGATGCAGTTTCTCTGTTTTTAAGATCTACAGAGTTTATTCTTACATTCATATATGCCCCAAAGATTGCAGATCTTAGAGCAAGAGCCCCAACACCGGCATCAGAAACTGAATTGGGATTCCCCTCCTTAACCATCTCCTCTACAAGGTCAAAAGCACTGTATGAGACCTGCATTGTCCTCAACGGAATCTCCGTTGCATAGAGAGTAGCATCCTGAATTGCTGCATCTCTGGCCTCTCTCTCTGCTTCACTCCCTTTAGGCAAACTAAAAGCATCCATAATTTTTTTGAATGAGTTTGTATCCTCATCTACAAGATATAGCAGTTCGTTCATTATAGACTGTCCTCTCTCTGCGTAATCCGAAAAATATCTCCATCGGTCATCCCATCCTGCTTTATGTGAGGATAGATTGGCAACCATCGTACCAAGAGCAGCACCAAAAGCGCCCATAAGTGCAGATACCGACCCACCTCCGGGAGCCGGTGATTCACTTGCTGTCTCCAGTGCAAAAGCTCTGCATGTCAAATCTACAAGTCTCTTTTCGTTTTTATTTTCGATAAGGTACTCAATAACCCTCTCTTCCGGGATAAATGGTTTAAGATCGTCAAGCCCCATAGATTTTATAGCGATCTTTACAATCTCCCCCTCTGACACCCCGGCAGACCTCTGCTGCTTGTTGAGATAGTATTTCCCGGCTTCGATAAGTACTCTTTTTGGTATCAGCCCAACAATTTCGCTTCCTGTTACCCTTATACCTCTCGCAGCTGCCTTATTAACAACCTCATCAA
Source organism: Bacteroidales bacterium (assembly GCA_030695305.1). Taxonomy (GTDB): domain Bacteria; phylum Bacteroidota; class Bacteroidia; order Bacteroidales; family UBA932; genus Bact-08. The sequence goes on along the minus strand of JAUYTB010000078.1, from coordinate 15,356 downwards.
AAGCAATATGTACAGGAGTAGATGCAATATCGGTAACATTCATTGAGACCTGAGCAACTCCATACTCCTCTATAAACCAGCCAATGGCCTTACAACCCTTAAGAGTGCCGGGAATCCAGAGCTCCTCTCCGTTCTGATCCTTTACAACCTTACCGGTATAGGGGTTACCCTCTCTCTTCTTTCTGCCCTTCTCCCTCACATCAAATGCAATAGCATTTGCTCTTCTGGTAGAGGTTGTATTCAGATTAAAATTGATAGCTATAAGAAAATCTCTTGCTCCTATTGCTGTAGCACCGGAACGGGCAACACTCTCACTGTAAACAGCAGGACCAAAATCGGGCCTCCATATATCATCCGAAATCTTTTTGGCAACACCCTCATACTCTCCTGCTCTGCAATTTGCCAGGTTTCTTCTCTCCTCTTTAAAGGCGGCATTCTCGTAACAATAGACAGGGATTGAGAGCTCTTCTCCAACCCTCTTTGCAAGTGCCCTGGCATACTCTGCTGTCTCCTCCATTGTGATTCCGGAGATTGGTATCAACGGGCAGACATCTGTGGCCCCCATCCTTGGATGCTCTCCATGATGCTGACGCATATCAATAAGTTCGGAGGCCCTTTTAATAGCGCGAAATGCTGCCTCAACTACCATCTCCGGCTCCCCAACAAAGGTAACAACGGTTCTGTTTGTTGCAGCTCCTGGATCTGTATTGAGAAGTCTTACACCTTCCACTTTTTCTATTTCCTCTGTTATCTGATTGATAACATTCATATTGCGTCCCTCACTAAAATTTGGAACGCACTCAATGATTCTCCTTGTCATTAAAAATATTTTTAAGTTGTGATTACCTGTTTTGGAAGTGAACTCCTTCAGGCATCTGTTCTGTTAGTCTCTCCGTGTCTATTTTAAAATAATGATATGCAAAGAGGTTTTTTGGCATTATTGTTTTTACCGCCTCAATAAACATCTCATCACTCATAGTATAAGGTAGGTTTTTAGGAAGAAAGGCCAAATCAATCTCTCCAAGTTCTCTCATCTCCGGTATCAGTTCTGTATCCCCGGCAATATAGACCCTGTAACCGCCAAAATTAAGGATATAACCGTTGCCCTCTCCCCTTGGATGAAATGGCTCTCCATCCTCCTTTCTGTTTAAAATATTGTAAGCATAGACCGCCTCTATAGTGATATCCTTATAGTTAAAACTCATCCCCGGGGCAATAACGTTTGCCTCTTTTATTGTTCCTTTACACCCTCCGCTTGTAACAAATATTGTCTTTTCATTAACTATGTGCTTAAGAGCATCTTCGTCCAAATGGTCATAATGGTGATGAGTCAAAAGTACAAGATCTGCCTGTGGCTGTTTAGAGTAGTCGGCAACATTGCTGTATGGATCAACAAATATGTTTCTCTCTTGCCAGTTAATCAGTAGTGATGCGTGTCCCATCAATAATACTGAGATATCTCCTAATGGTGTGGTAAATTTATACATCATTCTTTATTTTATGGTTAATCATCTTATTGCATTAATATCTAGCTCTCTCCCATCTAGAATCAAGGTATCAACTATAGGTGCAGTCAGTGCATAAGGGATATATTCATAAGAAGGGATAGCTCTTGTAATAATAAGATTCGCCTTTTTACCTACAGCAATACTGCCGTGGCTCTCTCCTATTCCCATTGCAAAGGCGCCATTAATAGTGGATGCGTTAATAACCTCCTCTGGAGTCATCTTCATCTTCAAAGCTGCAATAGCCATAATGAATTTCATATCTCCGGCCGGTGACGATCCAGGATTGTAGTTAGTTGCCAGGGCAACAGGCAAACCGTAACTTAGCATTGCCCGTGCTGGGGCATACTCCATCTCAAGAAAAAAGGTAGATCCCGGAAGCAGTGTAGCTATTGTACCACTCTCTTTAAGGGATCTAAACTCTTCCGGTCCTGTAAATTCGAGATGGTCAGCAGATATTGCATTATATTTTGATGCTACCCTAACTGCACCCGAATTACTCATCTGATTTGCATGAATCTTTGCCCTCATTCCATATTTCATTCCAGCGTTAAATATCCGGTCTGTGTCCTCTACAGTAAAGAATCCTCTCTCAGTAAAGACATCTATATAGTCGGCAAGATCTTCTGCTGCAATCATAGGAATCATGGTGTGAATAATCTCGTCTACGTACTCCTCTCTCCTTCCGGAAAATCTTTCCGGAACAGCATGTGCTCCCAAGAATGTTGTTCGAACGGTTAAGGGTGTCGAATCTCCTATTCGTTTGGCAACACGAAGCATCTTAATCTCATCTTGTGCCGTTAATCCGTATCCGCTCTTGATCTCAACAGCACCTGTGCCGAATCTCAAAATCTCATAAGCTCTATCCAGACTCTGTCTGTAGAGTTCATCTTCTGATGTAGTGTGCAAAAGTTTTGCAGAGTTCAAAATTCCACCTCCACGGGCTGCAATCTCCTGATATGTTAGCCCCTTAATCTTATCACGATACTCCATCTCTCTGCTTCCTGCATATACCAGATGTGTATGCGAGTCGCAAAAAGTCGGCATCACCATCTTACCTGAGGCTTCAATAACCCGGGCACCCTCAACTTTGCAGGAATTCAAAGAGTTCATCTCTCCAAACTCGGTAATTATATCGTCATTCAGAATAATATAGCCGCCTTCTATACACTCTAGCGAAGCCATCTGCTCTCCACACAAAGGGGTCTGTGATGCCACCCTCTCTGTAGAGATGATTTTCTTAATATTCTGAATTATAATTTTTCCCATATTACTGATTTAAGTCGACATCTCTTAAAAAAGAGATTGAGTTTCCTATATGAATATACATAACCTGATCTTCCTCTATAAAAGGGACCTTTTTTCTGAACTCCTCCATAAAACCCTCAATAATAGGAGAGCTTTTTAGTGGTCTTCGAAACTCCAGCGCCTGTGCTCCATTCATAAGTTCAATGGCAAGAATCTTCTCCAGATTTTCTACTACGGCAAAGCATTTAGTTGCAGAGTTGGCACCCATACTCACGTGATCTTCCTGTCCCTGTGATGAATCAATTGTGTCTGTGCATGCCGGAACAGATAGCTGTTTATTTTGGCTTACTACAGATGCCTGAGCGTACTGAGGAATCATAAACCCGGAATTAAGTCCCGGATGTGCTACCAGAAACGATGGCAAACCACGTTTACCCGATATAAGCTGATATGTTCTTCTCTCAGAAATACTGCCAAGTTCGGCAAGAGCGATTGATAGAAAATCAAGAGCCAGAGCTAATGGCTGGCCGTGAAAGTTGCCTGCGGAGATGATCTTATCTTCATCAGGCAGTATAGTTGGATTATCTGTTGCGCTGTTAAGCTCTGTCTCAAAAACAACTCTTGAGTACTCTATTGCATCTTTTGATGCTCCGTGTACCTGAGGGATACAACGAAAAGAGTACGGGTCCTGGACATGCTCTTTTTCTCTTACAATTATCTGACTTCCGGAAAGAAGAGATCTTATTTGTGCTGCCGTTTTAAGTTGACCCGCATGTGGTCTCACCTGATGAACAGCCTCTGTGAAAGGCTCTACTCTCCCGTCGAATGCATCAAGAGAGAGTGCGGCAATAGTGTCTGACAGTTTAGATAACTTCTGCGCTTTAATTATGCACCATATACTGTATGCAAGCATAAACTGGGTGCCGTTTAAAAGGGCAAGCCCCTCTTTTGAGGCAAGTGAGAGTGGGTTCCATCCAAACTTTTTGTTAATCTCTTCGGATGGGTATCTTTTCCCCTCAAAGTTTACCTCCCCGTGACCAATAAGCGGAAGGGACATATTTGCCAGAGGGGCTAAATCTCCTGAAGCTCCTAGAGATCCCTGTTTGTATACAATAGGAATTACACTATTGTTATACATCTGTATAAGTCTCTCAACAGTCTCAAGACGAACACCGGAATAGCCGTATGAGAGTGATTTCACCTTTAGAGCCAACATTAATCTCACTATATCTTCCGGAACCTCCTCTCCAAGACCGCAGGCGTGTGATACAACAAGATTAACCTGAAGCTGAGAGAGCTGATCTCTATCTATTGTTACATTGCACAGAGATCCAAATCCGGTTGTTATGCCATAAATTGGCTCTTTTGTTTTGGTCATTTGATTGTCCAGATACTCTCTGCACCTTATAATTCTATCTTTCGCTTCGTCGGTAAGTATTAACCGACACTCCTTAGATAGTAGTTTTTCTGCCTCTGATATAGTGTTATTCTTTGAACTTATGTGAAAATACTCCATTATGACTATTTTTTTTAACCATTTTTTATAATTTAACTACAAATATAAAACAAAAAGGGTGCAGTTAAAAAAAAGAGGATGTTTTAACACTTTGATTAACTTTGTCGATTAAAGTAAATAAGGTGGAGTCAATATTGATAATAGGCATCTTTATGTCCCTTATGCTCTCTGTGTTGCTGCTTACAAAGCGAGAGAGAACCATCTCGGATATTATACTCTCTGCCTATATTACAGCATCTGCTCTTACCCTTATCTTCGGATATCTGGAGATATTGAACAGATCTTTTGGCTATACACATCCTCTGCTTATAAACATCTCTGTACCTTTTATTATGTTGCTGGGGCCGGCACAATGGCTATATGTAAATAGTCTTATATCGCCAAATTTCCTTCTAAAGAGAAGATACCTATTGCTTTTAATTCCGTTTATTGCCGTTTTCCTACTCCTCTTTGCAGGAGATTACTCTATATCCCAACAAGAGCGGGTAGCAATTGCAATGGATGAGAGCTTTAAGGATAGTCTTATTTTTCCCATTATTATGGCATTGATTGCTATATCAAATATTGGATATACAGTATGGGGTCTGTCTCTTTTAAGAGTCTACAGAAAAAGATTAAAAAGCTATTTTTCGACCACAGAGAAGATTGATTTGAGATGGCTGAGTTTCTTGCTTAAATGGGCTTTGATATGCTATACAAGTATCAGTTTTTTATATATGGTTGATTCAATATATGGCTTTATGCCTTATAACTCACTGCAGATAATCGGATATACAATTGCATCTCTCTTTGTAATTGTTCTTGGAGTCTTTGGGCTAAGAGAGGGCGACCTCTTTGCATACAGGAGGCGGGATCTCCCTCAATTGGATAGGGAGAGTCACAAATACGAAAAAGAGGATGAAGTTTTTGTAAAAAAACTTCTAAGCTATATGAAGTGCGAAAAACCATACCTTAATTCAGAAATTACCCTCTCCTCTCTGGGATCATCCTTGAGTGTCTCTCCCGACTACCTGTCCCAAATAATCAACGGCACACTTAATATGAACTTTTTTGACTTTATTAACCACTACAGAATTGAGGAGTTTAAGTCTCTGTGCAAGAATCCCGCTAACAGAAACTATACAATTATAGCTCTTGCCTATGATAGCGGATTTAACTCTAAAGCAACATTTAACAGAGTCTTTAAAAAGAGTACGGGTACCACTCCAAGCGAGTATTACAGAAGCGTCTCACTTTCCTGAGACCTAATTTATATCATAAAAACCTTTTGTGAGACCTGTTAACCTCTAAGATGAGTCTAATAAATTTCAAGCTCTCTCTTCCTTTGTCAAAATTTTAAAAAACCAAAATAATGAAGAGAGCAGTTATCTATGCAACTACACACGGAACAACAGAAAAAGTAGCAAATTACATTCAAACCAGCACCGGTCCGGAAAAGACAACACTATTTAATCTTAAGAGCAACCCCCCGTCAGATCTTAGTGAATACAGCCATATTATAATAGGGGGATCAATTCATGCAGGCTCTATTCAGACTAAAGTCAAAGATTTTTGCAAAAAAAACATGATAGATCTTCTCGAAAAGAGAGTCTCTCTCTTTATTTGTGCAATGAACAGGCCGGAATACGAGAGTGAGATAAAAAATGCATTTCCGGATCTACTTTACAATCATGCAGATAGTAAGATAGTTGTTGGAGGCGAATTCCTTTTTGATAAGATGAATTTTATAGAGAAACTTATTGTTAAAAAGGTCTCAGGCATCAACGAAACAGTTAGCAAGATAGATTACAGCGCTGTAGATGATCTCCTTAAATAGCTGTATAGATTGTATATAATAACTCTCCCGATATCTGAAACAGATAGTTGTTTCAAATACCGGGAGGTTAAATATTATATCTGCACCCTAATAGATACCTCTTTCGGTATATGAGGTGTGTAGAAGTTCGTGAGATGTATGCCCTAATGGTTCATTAAGAAAATCAGCATAGATTGCTTTAATTGCAGGGTTCTCATGTGATTTTCTTATGGTATGCAAAGTATCCTCTTTATAGAGAGAGTCTGCTCTCTTTTGGCGGATAGCCCAGGTCGTAGGTATCGCCTGGCCTCCTCCTCCAAGACACCCTCCCGGGCAGGTCATAACCTCTATAAAGGCGTAAGGCGATTTACCCTCCTCTATCTGCTCTAGAAGCGTTCTGGCATTTTTAAGGGAGTGAGCCACGGCTACCTTTATCTTAGTTCCGTCAAGGTCTAGTTCTGCCTCTTTTATACCCTCAAAACCACGAACAACATTAAGATCAATCTTAGGAAGAGGTTTCCCAGTTATCACCTCATATGCAGTCCTAACGGCAGCCTCCATTACACCGCCTGTTGCTCCAAAAATCACACCGGCACCGGTAGAGATTCCCAGAGGGTGATCGAACTCCTCCTCTTTGAGTACACTAAAGTCAATACCAGTCTTTTTGAACATCTTAGCAAGTTCACGGGTAGTAAGAACATAGTCAACATCATAGAAGTTATCCCTATCTGCAAGGTTGAGTTTATCCTTCCAATAGTGAAAAGCAGAATTCATCTCAGGTCTTCTGCACTCAAATTTCTTTGCAGTACAAGGCATAATTGAGACAACTACTAACTTTCGCGGATCGATATTCAATTTTTGTGCATAGTATGTCTTGGCAACAGCACCAAACATCTGTTGCGGTGACTTACAAGTAGATAGGTGCTGTAATGATTTAGGGAAGAAGTGCTCAATGAATTTTATCCAACCCGGAGAGCATGAGGTTACCATTGGCAAAGTGCCTCCTGTTTTGATTCTGTTGATAAGCTCATAACCCTCCTCCATAATAGTTAAGTCGGCAGTAAACTGAGTATCAAAAACTTTGTCAAAACCAAGTTTCCTTAAAGAGGCCACCATCTTTCCGGTTACAAGTGCTCCCTCTGCCATTCCCATAGCTTCGCCGATACCAACTCTTATTGCAGGAGCTGTCTGAACTACAACAATCTTATCACTGTTGTAGATATCATTGAATACCTCCTCTGTATCATCCTTCTCTACGATAGCAGCAGTTGGGCATACCAGAGCACACTGGCCACAATTGGTACAAGCTACATTTCCAAGACCTCTGTTCTGATAAGTTCCAACTTTGCTTCTGAGTCCTCTCCCTGCAAAATCGATTGCATATACAGTTTGAACATCGGCACATACTGCTATACATCTACCGCAAAGAATACACTTATCCGGATTCCTTACAAGTGAAGGCGAGGTGTCATCAATCTTTTCAGAAGGTTTGGTCTGAGGAAAAGGAGTTTCGCTTATTCCGAGATTTGCAGATAAATCCTGCAATTCGCAATTCCCGTTTCTTTCACATATAAGACACTCTTTAGGGTGGTTTGCAAGAATCAACTCAAGATTCATCTTTCTTGCCTGGTTAATTGATGGGGAGTGTGTAACAATCTCCATCCCCTCGCGAACAGCAGTAACACATGACCGTACAAGTGAGCGGGCTCCCTTTACCTCAACTACACAAATAGCACAAGAGGCATTGTGAGATACATCTTTAAGATAGCATAACGAAGGGATACGAATACCTGCGCCAAGAGATGCCTCGAGAATGGTCACCCCATCATTTACCTGGGTTGTCCTGCCATCTATTGTTATATTAATTAATTTATTTTCCATAATTATTCCTCCTCATTGTTAACGGTTACCCGAACATCGCAGCGCAGACACCTTGATGCCTCTGCATAGGCCTGCTCCCTTGAATAACCCAGATTAATCTCTTTGAAATTACCAATCCTCTCCTCGAGCGGGCGCTTGATAGAGTAGTGACGATTACCTCCCTCTGGTTTTAGAGGGACATCGTCGCTATAATCAAAGCCACGGAATAATTTATGGAAACGTCTCTTATTCATTAATTTATAATCTATTGTTTCGGCTGCTTTCTTTGCAATACCCATTGCCTCAGCAGCAGTTGCCGGACCTGTGATTGCATCACCGATTGCATAGATCTTAGGGTGATTTGTCTTAAATGTAAAGTGGTCGGCATCAATGTTCCCATTTGAGAGTGTTTTTAGCCCAAACTCTTTAATAAACGGAGCCTCTACCTCTTCACCAATTGCCATAATAACAGTATCGCAACCGATAATAAATGACTCCCCGGTCGGAACCGGCTTACGTCTGTTAGAGAGGTCAATATCTCCGCAATCCATCTTTGTAAGCTCGATACCTCTTACCCTGTCGTTAACATCGGCAAGAATCTCTTTAGGATTACTCAGGAAGAGATAATTTACACCTTCAATTTCGGCCTCTTTTATCTCATCTTTATTTGCAGGCATATCTGCTTTTAGCCTCCTGTAGACAACTGTAACCTCTGCTCCGAATCTATGTGCAGTCCTTGCAGCATCTATAGCGACATTACCTGCGCCGATAACAACCACATTCTTGCCAATATCAGGAACTTTACCTTTGGATACATCCTTTAAGAAATCCATCCCGGAAATAACACCGGCAAGGTGATTACCCTCAATATTGAGCATAATATCCTTATGAGCACCTATTGCAATTATTATCTTATGATAATCTCTCTCCAGCTCCTCCATAGAGATATCCTTACCAACCGCAGTGCCAAAGACAAAATGCACTCCCAGATCCTTAATAAACTGAATTTCATGATCTAGAGTCTCAAGCGGTAGTCTGTATTTTGGAATACCCCAGCGCAGAATACCTCCTGCCTCCTCGTCCGACTCAAATACTGTCACATCGTGACCGAGTCTAACCAGATAGTAAGCGGCTGTAAGACCAGCAGGACCAGCGCCAATAATAGCAATCTTCTTATAAGTTGGCGGTAGCTTCTCTTTTATAAGCCGTGAATAGATCTTTTGAGATTTGCCCTCTTTATAAACTGAATCAGATATATATCTGTGTATATCCCCTTGTGAAACAGGAGCATCTATAGTCTCTCTCAAGCACTTCATCTGGCAATGGAAGTGACATATTCTTCCAATGGTCGATGGAAGTGGATTATCTCTCAGAGTCGACTCAAATGCATCTTCAAGTTTATCCTCCTTAAGGAGCTGTAGGTACCTTGGAATGTTCATATGGAGAGGACAACTATTCACACAAAGAGCAGTGAAGAGTGAGTGGCAGATACCTGGCTCACACTTCTTCTCTATCATATGGTGATCATACTCATCTCTAAAGTAACGAAGGGTAGTTAGAACAGGGTTCGGAGCTGTCTGCCCGAGCCCGCAAAGCGCAGTAGAGCTAATAACTTGACCCAGTTTAACAAGAGTATCCAAATCTTCTGATGTGGCATTACCCTCTGTAACCCTGTTGAGAATATGAAGTGTTTGTGCAAGTCCCTCCCTGCATGGTGTACATTTTCCGCATGACTCCCCGTTAGAAAACTCGGTAAAATATCTGGCTACGTCAACCATACAGTTATCTTCGTCCATCACAACCATTCCGCCGGAGCCCATAATTGTACCCAGAGCATTAAGAGACTCATAATCTACTGGCGTGTTAAGATACTCCACAGGAATACAACCACCGGAAGGACCTCCGCTCTGGACTGCCTTAACTCTTTTATGAGTACCTGTACCCTCACCTATCTTGAATACAATAGTCTCCAGGGTAGATCCGAGAGGTAACTCTACAAGCCCGGTATTCTTTACCTTACCCACAAGAGAGAACACTTTAGTTCCTGAACTCTTATCGGTTCCGGTCTCAGTCAGCCATTTGCCTCCTTTAGAAATTATTACCGGAATGTTGCACCAAGTCTCAACGTTGTTTATGTTAGTAGGCTTCCCGTACAAACCCTTTTCTGCAGGATATGGCGGTCTTGGGGTAGGTCTTCCGGATCTTCCCTCTATACTGTGAATAAGAGCTGTCTCTTCTCCACATACAAATGCTCCGGCACCCTCAACTATATCCACATCAAAGCTGAATCCGGAATTCAATATATTTTCTCCGAGGAAACCTCTCTCCTTTGCCTGGGCAATTGCTCGCTTAAGACGCTGAACTGCAAGAGGATACTCTGCTCTTATATACACAACTCCTTTAGATGCACCCATCGCATATGCTCCAATTGTCATCCCCTCCAAAAGCATAAACGGGTCACTTTCAATCTCGTTTCTGTTCATAAATGCACCCGGGTCTCCCTCATCTGCATTACAAATAACATACTTCTGATCTGACTCTGCTTTGGCCATAAGCTCCCACTTAACGCCTGTAGGGAATCCTGCACCACCTCGCCCTCTTAGCTTTGATGTTTTAACCTCATCAATTATTGAGGCCGGGTTCATATCGTGAAGTGCCGAGTATAGAGGGAAAAAGCCCCCGACAGCGACGTACTCCTCAATATCATCAGGTACAATCAGACCACAGTTTCTTAATACAATTTTCTTTTGCCATTTAAAGAAAGGTACCTCATTCCATAAAGGATACTCGGTCAAACCCTCTCCAAATTTAAATTTTCCTGTGATAAAGTCCCACTCCTCAATCCTGCACATAATGTTTCTGTAAGGCATAATACCCTTCTCAATCCCAATTACAATAGGGACAACATCATTTTCGGAAACACGGTGCATGATTATTAATGGTTTCCCCGGTATATAGATATTGATTAGCGGCTCCTCTGCACAAAAACCAAAACATCCGGTCTTTTTAAGTATAATATCGAGCTTTCGCTCTTTAATAGTTCTTTCGAAGCTGTCAAACAGCACCTCTGCTCCGCGGCCTATTCCGCAGGTTCCCATCCCTATAGCAACATATGGCTTGTCAGGAAGAATTTTCTTTGCAGCAATCTCTTTAAGCTGTGTTAGCTTAGCAAAGTCTGATATTCTCATCTTTATTATCCTCCTGTAAATTTTGTAATATTTTTTTCATCTGTTCCGAAGTCACATTGCTATAGATAACTCCTTCTACTGCAACAACAGGCGCCAGGGCACATTGGCCAAAGCAAGCTACTGTTTTGACGGTTATAAGTCTATCTTCGGTTGTAAAGCTGGTCTCACCTGCATCAAGTGCTTCCTTACATCCCGGAAGTGAAGACATATCATCCAGTAAAACCTTAGATCCTTTTGTGTGACAAGCTGTTCCCCTGCACACGATAATTGAGTGTTTCCCCTGGGGCTTTAAATTAAAGAATGAATAAAACGTTGCTACACTGTAGATTTGTGACAGTGGCACTTTTGTTTGAGATGAGAGATAGTCCATGCTTTGCATATCCAGGTACTTGAACTCGCTTGCCTCCTGTATCTCCTCCATTGTGGTAAGAAGCTCGCCTGGTTTGCCTTTGTGCCTGGAGATTATCTCGTCGATAGTAGACCTGTCGACATGACTCTCTTCATTTGTGTTCATAGGCTCATTTTAAGTTTGGTTAATATTTAGTTTGATTGAGATTCCTTTTCTATAGTGGGTTTTCTCTAGTCTAACTTAACCTTTTGCACTTTTTAGTTACATTCGCCTCTTTTTAAGTTTCGATTTTTAAAAATCGCTACCAAATATAATGATTTTTTATAACATTCATAGGCGTTATACATTATAATACGAACAAATATTATAGATAAATGTTATATTGCGGTAACTAATCGTGTATTTTAAACAGCAATTTAGGAGATAATAATGATTCAATATACAGTTTTAACACTGCCTATGTTTGTATCTCTATTCTGGTCTTTTGCTCTCTTTGCAGATTTAAAAAGAGAGGAGAGGCCCAGACTAGTCATGGCTATTTTTATGCTCTTTTCGGCTATCCTATACTTAGGTCATGCCGTATACTTCTCCAGAAGCTATGAAATGTATACCTTAATGGATCCGCTCTACACTTTCGCTTCTCTTTCCGTTTTTCCCTTATTCTATATATATGTTTGGATATTAACAAATAAGAGTGGGTTCAAAAAATATCATTTGCTTCACTTTACTCCTGCGCTCTTCTTCTCTTCAGTAACTATCGTTCTCTTTTCATTATTAACCCGGGAGGAGCTTAATGCCTATATTCATATTACTGTATATAAAGAGAAAGCCGATTTTCTCTTCTCTCCTGCAGCAAGAGTGCAGATGTTTTTATATACTATGGCAAGAGTTGTGTTTGCAGTTCAAATAGTAATATTTGTCTGCCTCAGTTGGAGGATGATATCTTCTTACGACAAGAAGATCAAAGATTTCTACGCCTCTACCGAGGAGAGGACACTTACCTGGGCAAGGAATATGGTTATCGCAATGGTCATTGCAGCTCTCTTCTCTCTTTTGGTAAACAGTATTGGCAAGGCATTTTTTGTTGAGGACTACAATTTTCTTATTATTCCATCTTTAATATTCAGTATTGTCCTTTTTAGTATTGGGTTACTCAGCTTTAAACAATACTATTATATCACCCATTACGAAACAGACATCCTTAAAGAGAGGAGTATCTCTTCTAACCATAACACAATTGAAGCAACCAGAGAGAAACTTAAGAAAGAGCTCATTATACTTCTTGAAGAGGGGGAAATATTTAGAAAAACCGATCTTAGAATTACTGATATATCTTCTGAGCTTAAAACAAACCGCTCCTACATCTCAGGAATCATTAATACAGAGTTCAACTCTACATTCTCCGACTTAATAAACAAGTATCGTGTTGAGTATTCAAAAAATTTACTTTTAGATAGCAGGAGCTTTATTCTTGAATATATCTCCGAGGAGTCAGGGTTTGCCTCAATCAACTCTTTTTTACGAGCATTTAAGAAGATCACCGGAACTACGCCGGGCAATTTCAGGAAACAAAATAAAAAAGAGAGTCTGTTAAACTAACCCCAGATAACAGACTCTCTTATTATTATAATGACAAATATAGGTCATCTCTCTTTACAAAGATATTAATAATTATCTTCTCTTTTGTTAGAAAAGAAAAATATTTTCATTGATTGTATAACAATTTACATTAAAAAAACTTACAGATAATAATTAAAGCTCTAATTTTGAGAATTCTGTTTTTTTCTTAATTTTGAACCATGAATAGGAAGACTGCCAAGAGAGACTCAAAAAACAATATATTAATTACAGCTCTTTTAATAACAATAATTCTCACCCTGAGTTTTCGTCTGATAACAGGAGATGACTCAACCCTAACAGATGTAGAAGAAGAGATGCCGGTGGCAATCAACCATCTGCTTACAAACGAGCTTTCAAATCTCGAAGAGACTGTAAAAATGGATGCGCAAATAGAGCGGTTCATGAAACAGTGGGGAATAAAGGGGGCATCTCTCGCCATCATGAAAGATGAGCGACTTATCTACGCCAAAGGTTACGGGGTTGCAGACCATGAAAAAGAAGAGCTCACCCAGGTTCGTCATATTTTTCGCATTGCCTCTGTTAGCAAACTGCTTACAGCAGCCGCTATTATGAAACTTACAGAGCAGGGGCACATTAAGTTGTCCGACAAAATTTTTAGTGAGGGAGGAGTTCTTGATTTACCTCAGTTTTATAACATCAGAGATCGCAGAGCAAAGAGTATAACCATAGAGCACCTTCTGAGACATCAGGGAGGGTTCTCATCAAGAGGGGGAGACCCAATGTTTAACTTCCCTGCAATCTCCCGAAAAGTATCTCCGGGAAGGGCTCCGGAAAGTGATGAGATAATATCATTTGTGCTGGGGCAAAGACTTGGGTTTAATCCCGGCTCAGGAACACGATACTCAAACGTTGGTTATCTGATACTCTCCAGAGTAATTGAGATAGTTAGCGGAGAGAGTTACGAAGATTTTGTCAAAGAGAAGATCCTCTTTCCTGCCGGAGTATACGATATGCATATTGCCGGTAATTATTACAGTGATAAATACCAAAACGAGGTAAGATACTACTCACCGGAAAACGAAGAGCTGACAGAGGCCTATAATGGAACCGGCATTATGGTTGAGAGACATTACGGTGGGAATAATATCAAAGCACTTATGGGTGCGGGAGCATGGGTCGCATCTCCTTCCGAACTGCTTAAGCTTGTCGCTGCACTAGACGGGAGAGATGGGGTAAAAGATATACTTACACAAGAGAGTATTAGTATAATGACATCATCCACACCGTCAGATCTGCCTATAGGGTGGGCCAGATGTACAACTTCCGGTGAATGGACAAGAACAGGGAGCTTCTCCGGAACCAGTGCTCTTCTTAAATATAATCGCGACGGTTATTCATGGGTTTTTATTACCAATACAAGCTCATGGAAAGGGGCCGGCTTTCCTGTTCAAATCAATGCTCTCTTTAGAAGTGCACTCCAGAAGGTCTCTGATTGGCCGGAAAGAGATCTTTTTGATGTTAGAACTCAATACTGATTCCCAGTGTTGGGACAATGGTTCCATTCTCCAGCTCAATTCTCTTCATTTCGTACCTCTGCAAATTGTATGGAGCTTCGGGATTTACAACTCTTCCTGTACTTACTAACACGTCAGAATCCCTATATCTCTTGTTTAACGCATTCTGGATATCCAGATATATCTTTAAAGCAAATTTTTCAAAGAAAAACTCCTTATCAACTCTTATATCAAGTTGATTAAACTGCTTAAGGTAGATAGAATTATATCTTGAATTATCTCTGTATGCCCTTCCGGAGGCATCCCAGGCGGCAACCAAGGAAGAGCGTTCATAATCTAGCGGCGTATATGGATTACCTCCTGAATATCTAAATTTTGCACCTATTACAAAATCTTTGGGCAGTTTGTATCCTCCCGATATTGTCATCAATCTTCTGTTATCCCATGAGGTGGCAATCCACTCTCCGTTATCCAATCTGAACTGACTGCGAAAAATGGTAACCGAACTTATAAGGTTTAGTTTATCTGAGACAAACCAGCGTAACGCAAACTCTGCTCCGTATGACCTTCCTTTAAGAAGAGATGATATCTCTTCATTTCCAACGACTCCATAGTTAGTACTTTTACCCTCAACAGGAATAGAGTCCGCAACAGAGTACATGCCGTTAAAGTTCCACTTATGAAAAAGTTCCACTCCAAACTGCAACCCTTCGCTGCTTCTGTAGTCTGCCCCAATTGTCACCTGATCTGATCCCAAATATTTCATACCCCTGTTTACATACTCTCCCTCAATATTCTTG
>JAUYTB010000072.1 GCA_030695305.1 Bacteroidales bacterium | reverse complement strand
ATCGGTTCCTCCCGAGCTTCCTCCCTGTGTAAATGTAACTGCTATTCCGGCTCCGGCACACGCACCCCCAATTATTGCACTTAATAACTTGCCGTTATCTATGGCAATATCCCTTATAAGCTCCTCCGGAATCACCCCGGGAATCACCTTAAAGAAGATTGTTGTAACAACTATTGCAAAGATTGTCTTGACTCCAAAGGTTTTACCCATTACCTTTAAGGCAATTGCAAGAAGTATGGTGTTGATAATAAAGAACGAGTAACTGATTGGAAACCCTGTTGCATAGTAAATTATTGCCGAGACACCTGTAACACCACCGCCCACAAGTCCGTTTGGAATAAGGAATACCACCCACCCCAATGTATAGAGTAGCAGCCCCAAAGCAATTAGAATATACTCCTTTACCCCCCTTAAGATTGCGTTTTCTCTCTTTTCCATGATATTTTACCCCCTTTTATCTGATCAAAGCCCTGTCCGTAAACACTCATCACTGTTGTAACAGACATAAAAGCGTTACGATCTGTCTCTTTTATTATCTCTGTAATCTCCGGAAGCTGAGATTTGCGCAAAACTATCACCAGAACCTTCCCCTCTATCCTGGAGTACCATCCCATAGAGCTAAGGGCAGTAACGCCCCTGTTAAGGCCCCGGTTGACCCTCTCCGCTATCTCTGCATACTTAGATGAGAAGACCATCACCTGAACAGACTGTTTATTTCCGGTGAGTATCATATCTATAACATATGAGAATGAGACCATTACAATATAACCGTATATTACATCGGAGAGCTCTTTGCCCGGGATAAAGAATACCGACCCAATAATAATCAAATCGCAATAGAGAAATACCCTTCCCGGAGACATCTCTCTGTACTGGGCAATAATAAGAGCAATAATATCTGTTCCTCCGGTACTCCCCCCCTGCATAAAGATCATCCCTATACCTATTCCGCTGAGTGTTCCTCCTATTACGGCATTTATCAGTTTATCCTGAATGTCGGTTACCCACGGTATAAGTGGTAAAAATTCAAACATAAGGGCAGCCGCAACAATACAGTAGATAGTTTTGAGGCCAAACGCCTTTCCCATTATCAACACCCCAATAAGCACGAGAAAGCCGTTGATTATAATGTAGGAGTATGCTACCCGGAATCCTGTTGCATAATTTATCACAGAAGCCAGTCCGCTTACACCCCCGCCAGCAATCTGCTGCGGAATAAGAAAAGCGGTCCAGCTAAAGACAAATATAAAAAGCCCTATGGTCATTATTATATAGGACTTTAAGCTCTTAAATATGGTATTATCCATCTATTAAATACTATTATGACTGTAAGAAATTAATGAAAATCAAAAATCATCTCCTCTATATATTAAGTTCCGATTTTGAGTAAGTAACCGCACCCCCTTTGAGAATTACCCTGCTCCCTGTTACAGAGCAGTTGAGAGAGCCCCCCCTCTGAGATAGCTGTCTTGCAAAGAGATTATCCTTGGAGAGTTTTTTGCTCCAATATGGTGCCAGAGTGCAGTGGGCAGACCCTGTAACAGGATCTTCGAGAATCGTGGCCTGAGGAGTAAAGAAACGTGAGACAAAATCGCAGTCTCCTCCCGGTGCTGTAATAATGACCCCTCCGGGGTTAATGTTTATCTCGTCAAAGATAGAACGTGTTATCTCAATATTCTCAATGTCAGCTCTTTTATTGTAAACCAACATATAGTCTCTGGACTTATAAACCTCAACGGGTTTAATGCTTAGGCTATCATATATTTCAATAGGGAGCGTAGCGGGATCACCCTCTCTCACCGGAAAATCCATCACATATTTATCACCCTCCCTAATAACCATCAACTCTCCCGATTGTGTTTGAAAAACAATGATATCTCTGTTATACTCCAGCTCATTGAATAGTACATGCGCAGATGCAAGAGTAGCATGTCCGCAAAGATCCATCTCAATATCTGGGGTGAACCAGCGGAGGGAGAAATTATCACCCTCTTTAAGAAGGAATGCAGTTTCGGGCACAAAGCTCTCCCTCGCAATCTTCATAAGAACATCGTCTGGAAGTGGCTCTTCTAGCATTACAACAACAGCCGGGTTTCCGGAGAAGACCTGCTCTGTAAATGCATCAACCTGAAATGATTTAAGTTTCATCAAAAAACAATATTAATAATCTTACCAGGAACAACAATAACCTTCTTTATGGCAGCTCCTGCAAGGTAGCGATCTGTATTGGCATCTGCCCTTACTGCCTCCTCTACCCCGGCTGCCTTAAGTGAGGCAGGAAGTGTGATCTTAAACCTCATCTTACCATTAAAAGAGACAGGGTATTCAAACGAATCCTCCTTTGTGTGTGACTCCACGTAATCAGGAAATTGAGCGCCCGATATACTTGTGGTATGTCCCAGGCGGCTCCATAACTCTTCGCAGATATGAGGCGCAAACGGAGAGAGGAGAATTACCATCGGCTCAAGTATCTCTCTTTTATTGCACCCTATCTCCATTAACTCATTTATGGCTATCATAAATGCACTCACACTTGTATTAAATGAGAAACTCTCAATATCTGTCTCTATCTTCTTAATAAGCTTATGCAGAGTCTTTAACTCGGCAGCTGTTGCACTCTCCAGTGATACCTCAAACTCTCTGTTCTTAAAAAAGAGTCTCCAAAAACGTTTCAGGAAGCGGTGAACACCATCTATACCGTTTGTATCCCATGGTTTGGACTGCTCAAGTGGGCCAAGAAACATCTCATACATTCGGAGAGTATCTGCTCCGTAGTTATCGCAGATAATGTCCGGATTAACTACATTGAACATTGACTTGCTCATCTTCTCAACCGCCCAGCCGCAGATATACTCACCATTCTCTAAAATAAACTCCGCATCTGAGTAGTCAGGCATCCATCTTTTAAAGGCCTCCAAATCAAGCTTATCGTTATTTACAATATTGACATCTACATGAAGCTCTGTAGTCTCATAACCATTTTTTAAACCGTATGAGACAAATTTATTGGACCCTTTTACCCTATAAACAAAATTTGAGCGACCCTGAATCATCCCTTGGTTTATCAATTTACGGAATGGCTCCTCTTCGCATACGTAACCCAGATCGAAGAGAAATTTATTCCAAAATCTTGAGTAGATAAGGTGACCTGTCGCATGCTCTGTCCCCCCTATATAGAGATCAACGCTTCTCCAGTATTTATTGGCATCCTGGCCCACCAGTTCACTCTGGTTATGGGGATCCATATACCTAAGATAGTATGCACTGCTACCCGCAAATCCGGGCATTGTGCTCTTTTCCAGAGGATAACCATTATAGGTCCAATTCTCTGCCCTTGCCAGAGGCGGCTCTCCGCTCTCTGTTGGGAGATATTTATCCACCTCAGGAAGCTCCAGGGGTAAATCTTCAATAGCAAGAGGCTTAGCAACACCATCTTTAAAATAGACCGGAAAGGGCTCTCCCCAGTATCTCTGACGCGAAAAAATCGCATCCCTCAGACGGTAGTTGACTCTTCTCCTCCCCAACCCTCTTCTCTCCACCTCATCTATTGCCGCAGGGATAGCCTCTGCTACAGTCATCCCATTGAGGAATCCGGAGTTACACATTATACCCTCTTTGGCATCAAAGCTCTCCTGAGAAATATCACACCCCTCTATCAGAGGGATTATAGGGAGATTAAAGTGCTTAGCAAACAGATAGTCTCTGCTGTCGTGAGCAGGAACAGCCATTATGGCACCTGTACCATATCCCGCAAGTACATAATCTGCTATCCATACAGGGATCTTCTCTCCGGTAAATGGGTTTATGGCATAACTTCCGCTGAACACACCCGTCACCCTTTTTGCCTCTGCCATCCTCTCACGCTCTGTCTTTCTTTTGGCTGCAATCAGATACTCCTGAACAGATTTGTACTGCTCTTTAGTTGTAAGTCGCTCTGTCCATTCACTTTCCGGAGCAAGAACCATAAAGGTGGCGCCATAAATTGTATCTGCCCTTGTAGTGAAGATCTCTACCGAGTACTCCTCTGTGCCGTTAGATACAGAGAAAACCATCTCTGCACCCTGAGAACGCCCAATCCAGTTTCTCTGCATCTCCTTAAGAGAGTCTGTCCACTCTACCTTATCCAGGTCCATCAACAACCTCTGTGCATAGGCAGATACTCTAAGCTGCCACTGTCTCATCTTGCGCTGCTCAACAGGGTGCCCCCCTCTGAGTGAGAGGCCCTCCTTCACCTCGTCATTGGCAAGAACAGTCCCTAATGCCGGGCACCAATTTACAGAGGTCTCTCCAAGATATGCAACTCTGTACTCCATGAGTATTGACTCTTTCTCAGTCTCATTAAAGGAGTTCCACTCCTGAGCAGAGAAGAGCTTAACATCACCGCATGAAGCGTCAATATTGTTGTTCCCCTCCTTTTCAAAGATCTCTGTAAGTGAAGAGATTGTCTCTGCCTTTTGGCTTTTGTTGTTGTACCAGTGGCCAAACATCTCCAGGAAAGCCCACTGAGTCCATTTGTAATATTTTGGATCACAAGTTTTCACCTCACGACTCCAGTCGTATGAAAATCCAATCCTGTCTAACTGTTCTCTATATCTCTCAATATTTTTATCGGTGGTTTTTGCAGGGTGCTGCCCTGTCTGTATGGCATACTGCTCGGCAGGGAGGCCAAAAGCATCATACCCCATAGGGTGGAGGACGTTATATCCGCATAGTCTCTTGTAACGGCTAAAGATATCACTGGCAATATAGCCAAGAGGATGACCAACATGAAGTCCTGCACCCGAAGGGTAAGGAAACATATCCAGTACATAATACTTTGGCTTTGAACTATCTGTTTCTACTTTAAAGGTTTGGTTTTTTGACCAGAAGGCCTGCCAGTGCTTCTCAATTTCAAGAAAATTATACTCCATGTCGCTATTTTTAAACAGCCACAAAAGTAATAAAAAATGCTATCTCTTGAGTTTGAATTCTACAGGTATCGATATTTTAACCCTTACCGGTGCCCCCGCAACTTGTGCCGCCTTCCATTTTGGAGATGCAGATATCACCCTTAATGCCTCTGCATCCAATAGTTCATCTACAGATTTTGAGATAGATACATTTGACACCTCCCCGTTTTTCTCCACAATAAAATCTACAATCACTCTACCCTGAATACCCTCATTTATGGCTGCTGCCGGATATCTCAGATAGTGGTGTACCCATTTGCGAAGAAACTCTCTCTCATCACCTTTAGTAAAAGTTGCCCTCTTCTCAACCTCGTTCTGTGAGTAGATCCTATCGTTAACCTCATCCTCCTGTTTTGCCTTTGCAAGAACCGTCCTGCCTAACATCCTCTCATAGTTGGCAACACTCTTTATAAGGTTTAACGTATACTGGGCAATATCCTCCATTACCGTGTAGTTGAGCTTTTCCGGAGTATCTCTTGGAGTGTGATAGTCTCTGTGAAGCTCGGTTGTCAAGAGAACAACAGGAATACCCATAGTTGCAAAGACCTGATGATCACTTGGAAAATAGTCTTTTGTATGTATCACGGGAGTTATCATGGCCGGCATATCCGACACATCTTTAAGAGTTGTTACCAACTCTGTATTTGGCATAACCGTATATGCGCTTAGTGAGTTTCTGTCTGCACCACGTCCAACCATATCCAGATTGACCATTAGCGAAACTTTATCAATATGGGCAAAAGCTCTGTTTGCAAAGTACCATGAGCCAATCATCCCCCTCTCTTCCGATCCGAATGCAGCAAAGATTACAGATCGTCTAAAGTTAAATGACTGTGCACGTGCCAATCTTGCAACCTCAAGCATTACAGCAGTTCCGGAAGCGTTATCATCGGCACCCCTAAAGATCTGCAACGAGTCTTTACCATTGATATTAAGATTATTAAAACCGAGATGGTCGTAGTGCGCCCCAACAACTATATACTCATTTTTGAGAGAAGGATCCCACCCCTCCACTATTGCTACAATATTCTGAGAGAAGAGTGTATCTCCCTCTTTTATTACTATAGAGAAGTCCTGTCCGGGGAAAGGGTATAGAAGAGGGATATCTGCATCTGCAAACTCTTTTGTTATATAGCGGGCTGCCTTAATCTCCCAAGGAGATCCGGATGCTCTTCCCATAAGGGAGTCGGCAGTAAGGACTGCAACATCTCTCTTCATACGGATGATGCTCTCCGACTGAGAAAAAAGCCCTGTTATGCATATAGCAGAGAGGGCAATTGTAAATAAAAATCTTTTAATCATATCTATTTTTTGGGTGGCAGAACCTCGAGCCAGTAGCCGTCCGGATCACTTATAAAATATATACCCATGGCAGGGTTTTCGTAACAGATACAACCCATCTGTTGATGTTTTTGGTGCGCCTGTTCAAAGTTATCTGTCCTGAAAGCGAGGTGGAACTCATTATCTCCAAGATTATAGGATCTGTCCCAATCTCTTAACCATGTGAGCTCCAGTTGATGCACAGATTCACCATCTCCAAGATAGACTATAATAAAAGAGCCATCTTCGGGTGAAATCCTTCTCACCTCATCCAGCCCCAATGCCTCTTTGTAGAAGGCGAGGCTTTTTTCCAGCTCCTTAACATTAATGTTATTGTGGACAAATCTGAATTTTGCCATATCTCCCTGTTTTTATCTTATAAAGTGCGCCATCTGCAGAGGTAACTCAATTGAGAACTCCACCAAACCACATACCTCTCCATTTTTATGCCAAGGTGTCTGGTGAATCAGTTTTTTAACTCCGCCCTTCTCTATTGTGTAGGAGTTAGACTCTCCGCTCTCAAGCATCTCCTCAATCATCTTCCACGATTTCTCTCCGTGACAATCCCTCAGGCTCTTGCCAATAAGATTTCCGTACGATTCAAAAGTCTTTATTGCCTTTAGGTTCTGGTATAGCACAATACCCTCTCTGTCGCATACTGTTACGGCACAATTGAGCTCTTTGGCCCATTCATAATTATCCATAAAAGATGTCAGACTTTATAAAAGGGAGTCTTTACCACAACTGCCCTGAGTAATTTCTCTCTGATTTTGATAAATATCTCAGAACCGGCCTTTGTAAACTCAGGTGAAACATAAGCCATACCTACAGCTTTTTTGACTGCCGGACCCATTGTTCCCGATGTAACAACACCAATTACATCTCCGGATGCATTACAAATCTGGTAACCATGTCTTGGGATACCTCTCTCCATTAGCTCAAAACCAATTAGTTTTCTGGAAACTCCTTCATTTTTAAGCTTAAGCATAAACTCTTTATCTAAGAAATCACCTTTGGCATCGCTGAACTTTGTTATCCATCCCAGCCCGGCCTCTATTGGTGAGGTTGTGTCATCAATATCATTACCGTAAAGACAGAAACCCATCTCCAGTCTTAGAGTATCTCTCGCACCAAGCCCTATAGGCCTTATATCAAACTCTTTACCCGCTTCAAAAACAGCATTCCAAAGTTTCTCTGCATCTTTGTTTGCAACATATATCTCACAGCCGCCGGAGCCTGTATATCCCGTAATTGAGAAGATAGCATCTTTTATCCCTGCTATATTCACTTTACGGAAAGTGTAGTACTCCATATCCTCAATGTTGCTGTCGCAAATCTTTTGCATCGCCTTAATGGCAAGCGGCCCCTGTACGGCAAGCTGACATATCTCATCCGAAGCATTATAGAGCTCTTTACCCGGTGTTATATTAAAACGGGGAGCTATACTGCACAGATGCTGATAATCCTTTTCTACGTTTGAGGCGTTAACAACCAGTAAATATGTTTGAAAGTCTATACAATAGACTAGAAGATCGTCTACAATTCCCCCTTTTCCGTTAGGGAAACAAGAGTACTGCACCTTACCGGGAACAAGTAGTGATACGTCGTTAGATGTTGTATATTGAAGAAAAGCCATCGCATCAGGCCCTTTTACCCAAATCTCCCCCATATGTGATACATCAAATACCCCAACCTTCTCTCTCACATGATTGTGCTCCTCATTTATCCCGAAATACTCCACCGGCATATTATAGCCGGCAAAAGGGACCATCTTGGCCCCCATCTCCACATGTTTTGCAGTAAATGCAGTTGTTTTCATATTATTATAGAGTTATTTTTTGTTGAATTTTCTGTTTTATAATTATTTATGGAGAGCCTGTCTTACATCATAAACCCAAATATCGTCTGCGCCAAAATTCTCATCCAGAAGTTTATACATTACATTGAAGGCAGCAGACATATTACTGTATGAAGAGACAGAAACCACTTTGAATCCATTTTTAAAATCTATCACAGAGGGTTCGTACCCCCTTTTTTTTAAGTTTATAACCATTCTCTCAGAATTGGAGTAGTCTTTAAAACTACCTACAACAACATGGTATCTGTTTGATAAATTTGCCGACCTGGATAGAGAACCATCAGCTATCTGTTTTGCAGCAGCAACGCTGTCGGCAACTATGGCACTTAACGAATCTTGTTTGACCCTCTCAATAGAATCCGCTGTTCTGCGTTCGGCCTCCACTCTTTGCTGCTCTCTTTTTAGTTCAGCAATTTGGTCTGATGTAGCCATTCCAAGTTGTGATCTTACCCAGTCACAGCTCGTAACTATCATAATGGCAGCCATCATTATTAGTAAAAATTTTGCCGTTCTCATAATTGATTATTGTTAAGGATTGTTCTTAATATACAAAAGTAACATTTTTAGACAAAAGAAAAAAACCCGTGCTCTGCGGTTAATTTTATTATTTATATATTTGAATCACAAAACCAACGTATGTTCAAATACATTGCACTATCTATTCTGCTACTGTCACCTTCCCTCTCCCATGCACAAGAGAGGGCCGATACTTTGACAATGCTCTTTTTAGGTGATATTATGCAACATACAGCACAACTTGAGTCGGCATACAATGGGAGCGGAGAGAGAAGAGATCCGGACTCCTACAGCTATTCATGCTACTTCAAATATCTTAGTCCCTATTTTAATAGGGCAGATATTGTCGCAGCAAATATGGAGACCACATTTGGTCCTGCACCCTACAGCGGATACCCTGTTTTTTGCTCACCTGCAACTTTAGCTGTGGATGCTGTAAAGAGCGGTATAAATCTGCTCTTTGCCGCAAATAACCACTCCGCAGACAAACGATCTGCCGGACTTGAGGGTAGTATCGGGCTCTACAGAAGGCTCAGGCAAGAGTATCCCGGAACAAACTATACAGGCATATACAGTGACTCAACAGATGAGGAGCAGATGCACCCTCTTATTGTCAAAAAAAAGGGTTTTTCAATTGCCTTTCTCAACTATACATATGGCACCAACGGAATCCCTGTTTCCCAACCCTATATTGTTAAAATGCTGGACTCAGCTATAATTAAAAGAGATATGGAGAGAGCACGCATGCTTAATCCCGATTTTACAATTATCTCTGTTCACTGGGGAGATGAGTATAAGCTTACCCCATCTATCTTCCAAAAACGATGGGAGAGGTTATTCTACAGACTTGGGGCAGATATAATAATTGGGGCTCACCCCCATGTTCCTCAAGATGTTGTCTCTTACTACGACTCTGAAGGCTCAATAAAAAACATAACAGCATACTCACTTGGAAATGCCATTTCAAATATGACTGCTCAAAATACCAGGATAGGAATTATGTTAGAGATCTCAATTACAAAAGATTCGTTAAATTTTAAAAAAATAGAACCTCCTGTAAATCATTATATCTGGACATCCAGGCCCGCGGCAACCGGAGGGTTTTTTACAATAATTCCTGTAAAGGATTACCTCAAAAACCCTGCAAATTACAATATTAAGGGAGAGGATGAGCTGATAAAGAGGTATTACAGAAGATTCGGCAGAGAGTGATAAATAAAAACATGATAGAGAAAAGATTACAACTAAACGAGATAGACCCGGTAGATATCTACGGAATCAACAACAGATTGCTGGACCGCTTATCTTCCTTTTTTCCAAAAATGAAGATTGTGGCAAGGGGTACAGAGATATACCTAAAGGGGAGCACAAAAGATATCCATCTTTTTGAGAAGAGAATTGAGTCGCTTATAGAGATACGCGGGAAAAAGAGCAGACTTAACGAAGATGATGTTAATAAGCTGTTTGAAAGCCCCATGACACAACATGAGGAGAGAGTAGACAATTTGCAAGATAATGATATCATTGTATCCGGTACAGAGGGAAAGATAATTCGTGCACGCACAAAAAACCAGAGAAGACTTGTAGAGTGTTACGCTGTAAGCGACCTTCTATTTGCTTTGGGCCCTGCCGGAACAGGTAAAACATATACAGCAATTGCGCTGGCAGTTAGAGCTCTAAAAAACAAGGAGGTGAAAAGACTTATCCTTACAAGGCCGGCTGTTGAGGCAGGAGAGAGACTCGGATTTCTTCCCGGAGATATGAAAGAGAAGTTAGACCCATACCTTCAACCCCTTTACGATGCCCTCAAAGATATGATTCCTGCAAGGAGACTTGCCGAGCTTATGGATGAGGGTATTATCCAGATTGCCCCGCTCGCCTTTATGAGAGGTCGCACTCTGGAGAGTGCATTTGTGATTCTTGACGAAGCCCAGAACACCACAATGGCTCAGCTCAAGATGTTTCTCACACGAATGGGAAACAACTCAAAATTTATTGTGACAGGAGATGCTACACAGGTAGATCTGCCTAAAAAAAGTGACTCAGGACTTCTCCGGGGGGTAGAGATGATAGGGAAGATAGAGGGAGTCTCTGTGATAAACTTCGAAAAGTGCGATATAGTGAGACACCCTCTAGTAACACAAATTGTAAAGGCATTTGAATGCCATGATGAGCAAAACGACAAGAGTGGGAATTGTTCATAACCAAACTCAGCGTCTTAATAACTTCTAATTTTTTATCTCTTACTTTGCCCTTAGTGTAAGGTTCTTTTTGATTAAAAGGGAATCCTGTGAAAATCAGGAACTATCCCCGTAGCTGTAATCCCGATGCCGATCTTTGGCATTGCGTTCTCAACGATAACCACTGTATATCAGAAATACGGGAAGGTGTTGAGAACCGGGAGAGTCAGAAGACCTGCCTTATACATATTTAAAGTAGCTTTCGGGTGAAAGGCTAAAGATTATATTACACATATATCTGTAATTATTCTAAACTTATCCCGCCGGTTACCATTTATTAACTTTCTAATTTATAAAAAGATGAATGGTGAACTATCCTTTACCGAAATTGTAAAACGCAATGGAGAGATTGCATTATTTAACATTGAAAAAATTGAGCATGCCATTTTTAAAGCCATGCGCTCTGTTGGCAAACCAAACAGAGAGCGGGCGAGAGAGCTTAGTCAAAAGGTGGTTAAAAGAGTAAACAAGATTGAAAGCACCAATAACCCCGGTGTTGAGCAGATTCAGGACATTGTAGAGAGAGTCCTTTTCGAAAATGAGGAGTTTGAACTTGTAAAATCATATCTGCTATACCGTAAACAGAGAGAGCAATCCAGAAGCACAAAGGAGCTGTTTAGCAATATTGATGCAGTTGATGAGTATCTTGGGATGAGCGACTGGAGAATAAAAGAGAGTGCAAACTCAACCTATTCATTGCAGGGGCTCAACCAACACATCTCTACCCTAATAACATCTCAGTACTGGTTAAACAAGCTCTATCCGGAATCAATTTCCAAAGCACATAAAGAGGGATATATCCATATTCACGATCTTGGCTTTCTGAGTGTCTATTGCGTTGGATGGGATCTTAAAGATCTTCTTATCTCCGGATTCAAAGGAGTTACAGGAAAGAGTGTTAGCAAACCCGCCAAACACTTTCGGACAGCTCTGGGTCAAATTGTGAACTTCTTTTACACTATGCAGGGAGAGGCAGCCGGAGCACAGGCCTTCTCCAACTTTGACACTCTACTCGCACCATATATACGTTACGATAATCTCTCATTTGAACAGGTTAAACAAGCTCTTCAGGAGTTTCTCTTCAATATCAACACCCCAACACGCGTAGGTTTTCAAACACCTTTTACCAACATTACCATGGATCTAAATGTTCCCGGTTTCCTGAAAAATGAACAAGTAGTTTGGGGCGGAGAGCTTAAAGAGGATCTCTACGGAGATTTTGACAAAGAGATCACCCTGCTTAACAAAGCATTTGCACAAGTAATGCTTCAAGGAGACGCAGAGGGGAATCCCTTCTCATTCCCAATACCGACATATAATATTACGTCCGACTTTGAGTGGGGAAAAGAAGATTACAAGGGCATTTGGGAGATGACTGCCAAGTATGGAATCCCCTATTTTTCAAATTTTGTCAATTCGGATATGAAGCCGGACGATGTCAGAAGTATGTGCTGTCGTCTAAGGTTAGATAAAAGAGAGCTTAATAAACGCGGGGGAGGACTATTTGCATCCAATCCTTTAACCGGATCGGTTGGAGTTGTTACAATAAATTTTGCAAAACTTGGTTATGAGGCAAAATCAGAAGAGAATCTCTTTCAACGCCTCAAAAGTTTGATGATTATTGCAAAGGAGAGTCTCGAGATCAAGCGCAAATCCATAGAAAACTACACAATTCAGGGACTCTACCCCTATTCAAAATTCTATCTAAGGCATATTTTTGAACGATATAACTGTTATTGGAAAAATCACTTCTCAACAATTGGGATAAACGGGATGA
>JAUYTB010000066.1 GCA_030695305.1 Bacteroidales bacterium | reverse complement strand
GTCGTAAACATAGTGGGCGTGTACATGTTGGTGTGCGCCGCCGGCTTCTAGTTCCCGGTCTATCTCTTCGTATTGAGAGTTTTGGCTTTTAAACTCCGGGATCATGATCTTAAGGTGCCTTACTACCTCCAGGGGTAGTGTATATTTTAGTGCTGTCTCTATCATGTTTTCGATTGCGGGTGTTACGTAGTTGTATGAGTATTTTCTCACCTTGGCAATCATTACCTTCTTGTGGTAGGTTGGGATTGTGTTCTCTGTGCTTGCGAGTAGCTCTTCGTAGAGTTTCTCTCCGGGGCGCAGGCCGGTCTCGATTATCTTGATATCTCTCCCGGGAACCTTTCCGCTCAGGCGTATCATCTTCTCTGCAAGTTCGTAGATTCTTACTGCCTCTCCCATATCGAAGATGTAGATTTTGCCTCCTTGTCCGTTACAACCTGCCTCTAATACAAGTGAGCACGCTTCCGGTATGCTCATAAAGAAGCGGGTTATATCTTTGTGGGTGATGGTTACGGGGCCTCCCTCCTCTATCTGTCTTTTAAAGAGTGGTACTACAGAGCCGTTGGAGCCAAGTACGTTTCCGAATCTTGTGGTTACAAAGAGGGTTGGTTTGGCCATTTTGTCCTCTTTTTGTTTGTAGTGTAGTGACTGGATGTACATTTCGGCGGCTCTTTTGCTTGCTCCCATTACGTTTGTTGGGTTTACCGCTTTGTCTGTAGAGATCATGATAAATCTCTTTACTCCGTACTCTACGGAGAGGTCGGCGCAGATTTTTGTGCCGTAGACGTTTGTCACTACTGCTGTTGATGGGTGCTGCTCCATCATTGGTACGTGTTTGTATGCTGCTGCATGGAACACGAGTGATGGTCTGGCGCAGTCGAATATCTGTCTCATCCTTCCGGGATGGCTTACGCTTGCTACTATTGGTTTGATCTCTACTCCGGAGTTTAGTTTGGTGAGCTCCAGCCACAGGTCGTTGAGTGGTGTCTCTGCCTGGTCTACGAGTACAACTTTTTTGCAGCGAAACTGTACTACCTGTCTTGCTAGCTCTCCGCCTATGCTTCCTGCTGCGCCGGTAATGAGTATTGTCTGCCCGATGAACTGATCTTCTATGGTCTCTTTGTTCATCTCTATGGTGTTGCGCCCCAGGAGGTCCTCAATCTTTATCTTGTTGATTTGTGGTGGTGTGTCGTGGTCGTCGTATTTGCTTATGGAGTTTACCAGTAGTAGTTCTAGCCCCTCTACAATGCATTTGTC
>JAUYTB010000121.1 GCA_030695305.1 Bacteroidales bacterium | reverse complement strand
CCTGACTTTCCATAACCACCTGTTATACACTATAAGTATGAGAACTTGTCTCCCCACCCTCTCCTGTCCAATTCTCATGGAAAAACTCTCCCCGTCTCCTGTCACTCCTTTCAAAAGTGTGTGCCCCAAAATAGTCTCTTTGTGCCTGAATCAAATTTGCAGGAAGCGTTTCTGTACTCAGAGAATAGAAGTAATTTAAAGCAGATGAGAAGGCAGGCAGTGATAACCCTGCAATTGCGGCCTTTGCTGTAAGAGAGCTCCATGAAGCCAAAGAGCTCATGATCTCTTCTGTAAAATATTTGTACAGCAACATATTCTCCAGATCCGGAGATTTACTGTATGCCTCAGAAATTTTGTTAAGAAATGCCGATCTGATAATACATCCGTTTCGCCATATTGCAGCTATTGAAGCAAGATTCAGGCTCCATCCAAACTCTTCTGATGCTCTTTTTAAGAGATTGAAACCCTGTGCATAAGATATAAGTTTAGATGCATATAGAGAGTCGTGAATCTCCTGTGGTTCTGGCTTGGCAAAATTTCCCGGAACTCTCTTAAATATCTGAGATGCTTTTACACGCAAATCTTTTTCTGATGATAATGATCTCTCAAAGACAGCTGCAGATATAAGATTAAGAGGTAATCCAAGCTCCATCGCATTAAAAACCGACAGTTTACCTGTTCCCTTTTGCCCTGCCCTGTCAAGAATCTTATCTATTAGATAATCCCCATTACTATCTCTATATTTTAGAATATTAGCAGTAATCTCTATAAGATAACTTTGCAATTTTCCTTCGTTCCATTTATTAAACAGATGGGATATTGATTCATTATCCATATTTGACATACCCTTCATTACAGAGTATGCCTCAGATATAAGTTGCATGTCGCCATACTCTATTCCGTTATGAACCATCTTTACAAAATGTCCCGAACCCCCGCCTCCTATCCACTCACAGCAGGGAGATCCGTCATCATACTTAGCAGCAATCTCTCTGAAAATATCTTTTATAATAAACCATGCCTCATTTGAACCTCCGGGCATAATAGATGGTCCTTTTAAAGCTCCCTCCTCTCCTCCTGAAATTCCAGCCCCAACATAAAGCAGTGATTTTGACTCTGCATACTTCACTCTTCTAGCTGTATCTGTATGGTCAGAGTTACCTCCGTCTATTATAACATCACCTTTGTCAAGAAGAGGAACAAGAGCATCAATAACCTCATCAACCGCCCTGCCGGCCCTAACCATAATCATAACTTTTCTTGGCTTTGCAAGAGACTCCACAAACGATTTAATCTCTTGAAATCCAGTAATATTTTTCCCTAACGCCCTGGTTGCAAGAAAGTTCTCTGTAACAGAATATGTTCTGTTAAAAACTGATACTCTATATCCTTTACTCTCTATATTAAGAACAAGGTTTTCTCCCATAACTGCAAGCCCGATAAGACCTATATCAGATTTTTTCTCCTCTATTTCCATTGTTATTTGTGTTTGTGCTTCTGAACCACTAAAATTTAGCTTTAAATATACCAAATTAAACAAATAACTATCCAACAAGTTTTATAAATTTGTCTTTATTAGTAAAAGCCCCCTCTCATGAAAAAAAAATTTATTAACGTTATTATCTTTATCTTTTTATTAACCGCACTCTTCTCCTGTAAAGAGAGGGGCCATGAGCCACAAAAGAGCTCCTCTGCTGTGCTTAAAATGATAGAGGTGCCTTCTGTCTACTCAACTCAACAGGCGCGTGCAAAATTCATTGCAGAGCATTTCTGGGATAATACAGATTTTTCTGATTCAGCTTATCTTAACGATCTTAACTCTATCCGTGGTTTTTACTCTAATTATATAGGTCATCTTAAACTCTGCACTCCTGAAATTGCCAAAAAATCTATTGAAAAATTTACAGATAATGTTTTAAATGCAGTTGAACCGCTTAAGGAGTTTCTTCTAAATATGCTGGAAGAGTCTCTTTACTATCCCAATTCAAGGATAAGAGACGAAGATTTATATATCTGCGTACTCAATACTATCTTATCTGATGAAACATTCAACCCTGTTCTTAAAGAGAGATACAGAGAACAACTTGAGGTTGCAATTAAAAACAGACCGGGGGAGCTTGCCCTGGATTTTCGCTTTACTACATTAAAAGGGAGAGAAGGTAGCCTGTATGGACTCCCAAAGAGATATACCCTTATCATGTTCTACGAGCCCAATTGCCCGGCATGCGAGTCGGCCATAATGTACCTGACAGAGAATCCTGTAATAAGAGATATATACCAATCAATCAATATGATTGCTGTTTACACTGGAGAAGATGAACTGCTTTGGCGCTCATCCTCTTCCAAATTCAATAATTACTGGATTGTAGCTTATAACTCCTGTTTGAGCATTACAAGAGAGAGACTTTACGACAGAAGACCTTCACCCTCTTTTTACCTTTTAGACAAAGAGAGGAGGGTAATACTTAAAGACGCACTTCCTCAAGAGGTTGTACACACTATTTCCAAATTAACCAATGGCACCTTGTAAAATCCTCTTCCAGTTGCTGTTGTTAACTTAAACTCAAAAGTCAGTGTCAGACTTCAATAATAACGTTCTCTTCGGGATACCATACAAAACCTTTGACGTAGGCAATACCAATCTCTTTTAGAAGATTTACATATTCATTAACCTGGTTTATATGAGACTGCTCCATCTTTTTACCGAATTTAAAGTCAATTACCTGTGCCTCTACCCCCATAAGAACCCTGTCGGGTCTTTTTACGGCACCACCGGGAAGAAGAATCTCAAGCTCTCTGTAAACTTTGAGTGTTCCGTCAAACCAATGTCTCTCTCTTACGTAGTCAAACATAATTCTAATCTTTCTCTCTGCCTCCCCTCTCATCTCGTTTGAGAGAACTCCATCTGACATAGCTCTGTCAAGTGCATTTTCCAAATCACCCTCTGTTACAATATTCTCCATAATCCGGTGCATAATAAGGCCCTGACCGCGGCTGCTCCTCTCATTGAAATACTCCTCTCCCCTAAGAGCAAGTTTTAAGCGGCTCTCTGTATTATAAGACTTAAAAGAGGGAATAGTTAGAGAGTCGACAGCAACTCTATCCTCCTTGCATTTTTTGGTAAAACACCCCCCATGATACTCATTCTCTTCAAGAGCCGGCTCCAGCATTGAATAGAGAATCTTTGACACAGAGAGAGACTCTCCGCTCTTTGGAGGTATAGAGCAAAGAACTGCCATTTCGGTCTCTGCTCTTGTAAGAGCCACATAGGCAAGATTCATATTGTCTATATATGCCCTTACCCTCTCATCTCTATACTCCTTATCAAAAATAGTATCTTCAAGCCCCTTCGAATACTTCACAGGTAACATTGGGAATGAATTGTACGGTTCAATATTGGAGTTACACCAAATTACGGGTGCATTATAGTAGAGGTAATCCATCGGTATATCAAAGAACGGAAGAACTACAACAGGAATACCCAGCCCTTTAGCTTTATGTATCGTCATAACACGCAGTGCATTTTGTCCCTCCGGAGCCGGAACACTCTTTGTTGATCCTCTCTCTTCCCACCACTTAATGAATGCAGCAATATCTGCATTTTCTCCCTTCCCATAATCGAGCACCAGATCTAAAAAAGAGTTAATAAAAAGAGATTCTGACTCGTCAAAAACTCTGTTCATCTCCCTTACGGCCTCTTCACATAGCTCATAAAGAGGCAGATGAGATAGCGAAATAACATTTTCCATGTCAATTCCCAAAAAAGTGGCAATAGTATTGTTGACGCTATCTTCCGGATTTATAATATACTTAAGAACAGCTATTACCCTTCTAACAACATGAGACGAACTAACTAAAAGTGCCTCATCGGAGATTACCGGATATCCTCTCTCTAAAAGATATTTTACCAGCATCTGCCCCTCGTCGTTGGTTCTCACTAGCAGAGTAATATCTCTCATTTCGTACCCGTTTGCACTCCAAGTATCAATCAGGGAGGCTGTGTGCTTCATGGCCAACTCTTTCCATCCCGGTCCATCTCTGTCGTTTTCAAAAAACTTAACCAAGACATGCCCTTCATTCTCTCTTTTACGCTGGGAGATCTCCTGCTCTACCGAAGAGTAAACATCTACTTCGGGTGAATCCAGATGCTCTTTACATACACAAGCCAAATGAGGAAAGAGTGTGTTATTAAAATCAATGATATTTTTAGCCGATCGCCAGTTTTTACGCAAATCTATACCAGTAATGCTCTCTTTTGGAATATCTTTGTAAATATCTCTGTTTAGGAGATTCCAATCTGATCCCCTCCAGCGGTATATACTCTGCTTTATATCTCCCACAATTAAATTTTCATTCCCTCTTGCAACGCTCTCCAGAATGAGTGGGCGAAAATTCTGCCACTGCATAACCGAGGTATCCTGAAACTCATCCAGCATAAAGTGATCTATACGAGTACCCGTTTTTTCGTAAATGAACGGGGCATCACTACCATCAATGATTTTATTGAGAAGCTCTGTTGTCTCAGGGATAAGTACCACATTCCTCTCCTCTGTATAATCTTTTACAAACTTTTCTATATCGGAAAGTACGCCCAGAGTATGAATATTGCCACACACTGCAACCGCTGTATTATAGAGTACTCTCTCTCTTTGATATAAACTGCATACCTGCTCCAGGGCATCTGACAAACCATCACTCCAGCAATTTTCTATAGAGTTAAACAGTGCCGGATCCCGCTTTAAAGTTGTACGAGCAACTAGATTCTCTGCATTCTGCGCCATTTCCGGAAACTCCTTTGGTAAATCTGGAAACTCACCGGAGATTACCTTGGTAAAAAATCTCATTTGAGACCTTGCCCCCCCTTTGAAATGTTCCGGTTGCAGATTATACCTCTCCATGCTCAGGAGTGCAGATTTTGATATTTCAAGTACGCTATTCTCAAACTCTCTTTTAATACCAATTAGTTTATCCCTAAAAACGGACAAACTCCCTTTATCTATAACATCAAATGAGGAGTCTCCCCTCATACTCTTGTACCTCTCCTTAAATATCTCTTTTGCCAGTGATGTGAGTTTCCCTTTGAAATTCCATCCGGATCCACTCTCAACCGCATCTGTTCCAAAAGTTGTCAGCCACTCAAGAAGATCTGAGTTCTCCTCTTTATCCAGATTGATAACCATATTGTCTATCGCCTCGGAGAGAACCATATCTTGATCCAGCTCTACACTATAGGCACTATTCTTGCCGATTTCGCGCGCAAAAGCCCTCATTGTCTGCTGAAAAAACCGATCAATTGTACTTATTGCAAAAGATGAATAATCGTGCAGTATCTCTGTCAGTATCTTTCCGGATTGGGGATTTACCAGACTATCTTTATAAAGGGTCTCCACCACCCTTCTCTTCATCTCCTCGGTGGCTTTGTTTGTAAAGGTGACTGCCAATATATGACGATAGGCCCTTTCTCCTCTGTTTAAGAGCTCAATATACTCACTTGTGAGAGTGTGGGTCTTACCTGAGCCCGCCGATGCTTTTATAATTTTCAATCCAGACATATCCACTCATTTAATAACATATAGAGCTAAAGTCACACCATTTACATATATCTCTGTTAGTTGCAGGCGAGAAAGGAATCTCCGGGTTAAATACCTCTTTAACAAGTTGAATAACTCTGTCTTGAAACAGTTCGCGCAGCTGTTGATCTATAACAAGGGAGTGAGATTTTCCTGTTGCCAACTCTCTTATAAAATATGGCTCTACGGTTATCTCGCCCTCATAATTTAAAAGAAGGTCATAAAGATGCATCTGGAATGCCACATTATTTCTTTTTCTAAGAGATGAATCGAAAAGAGATTCAATATCCCTGTACCTTAAATCTCCTTTTCCGCTCTTATAATCGATAATCCTTACAGTACCCGTTTTATCTACCCTGTCAATAAAACCCTTCAATGGAATATCCATACCGGGAGATATATTAACCATTCCGGTAACTCTCTTCTCTGCACCAATAAATTCAAACGGAACAAGAGAGAGGTCGTATCTGAGAGTTATTTGCACATACTTTATAATAAGTTTCTTTATAAGCAGAGCGTAACCTTTTGGTTCGGAGATGTTTTTATATTTCAGAAAACCGTTATCCGTGAATTTTTCTATTTTATCCTCACTGCCTAGTAGTGATTTTATTATATCTGCAGTTATACTCTTCCCCTCATATGGTTTATAGATCTGCTCCATAACCGAATGGAAAATTGACCCAAATTGGTCTGCCTCAATCTCTTCTGATATCTCATCCTGAACTTCAACTCCTTGAATATATGAAAAATAGAACTTAAGCGGGCAATCAATATATGTATTAAGAGCAGATGCCGACAATGCCTTGCCGGTGTCATTTAGAAATAGCTGACCCATTCTCTCCATAACACTCTCATCTTTATCTATAATAATATCCTTTCTAACCTCCGGTTCTACCCGGTAAGTAACACTCCTCTCCTTAACAGGAAGATTATAGAGATATTTTAATTGCATAATAAATCGGCTCGCCTCTCCGTTTTTAAGACCTTCTGTACGAGTATCATAAAGAAGATATACATTTTTTGCACGTGAAATAAGGCGGTAGAAAAGGTATGAGTATAGAGCATCTTCATGCTCTTTAACGGGAAGACCGAATCCCAATTTAAGATTATATGGTATAAATGAGTTAGAGATACTTTTTTTTGGGAAGAGCCCCTCATTTACCGAGCATATAATGATATTGTCAAAGTCAAGTGCTCTTGTCTCCAAGGCCCCCATAATCTGGAGACCGGATAGAGGTTCGCCTCTGAATGGTATTGTCATACCCTCTGTAAGGATACTTAGAATGCGCCCTAATGTTTTGACAGACATTGGCATAAGAATTCCTTCAACTCTTATTATGGCCGTTTGGATATGGAATATAAACTCTCTCTCTATTCTGTTAACTCCCGGAGAGTGAGAAAGAGTATCCAGAATCTCTATTATCTTTTTGCAAAGC
>JAUYTB010000048.1 GCA_030695305.1 Bacteroidales bacterium | reverse complement strand
AGCCGCTTATGCTCTCAACTCCAGGATAGTTGGCAACTTCATGGGTAAGGACCATCTGCCCACCAATGGTGCCCTCGTTAAGTATAAGTGTTTTTACACGAGATCTGGAGAGGTAGATGCCGGCAGTAAGGCCGGCGGGTCCCCCTCCAATTATTATTGCTTCGTAATGGCTTGTATTAATCATATCGCTTTAAACTCTTTATCCAAAATTGTTGTAATCATATCCTTGGTCTGTATGCTGGAGGTAGCTTTAACAACCTTACCGTTTTTATAGTAGATTGTAAAGGGGATTCCCATAAACCCTCTCACTTCCGGGAGATTTCTTATTACATAAGATTCCGGATTGTCAAATTCCATATCAAAGAATTTTACATGAGGGTACTCGCTTTCAAGATCTTCTGCAATTCCATAGACAGGGATGCACATTGGCCCCATACGACCGCAAATTATCATTACATTCTCGTTTTCATTCAATATTCTATTATAGTCAGCTGCTGACTCTATGTGCTTAAGGTTTGTGTATAACATGATTTTATCTGTTTAATTTTTAAATAAATATTATGATGCAAAGTTATGGCAAGAGATACTCTTAACAATGGATTTTGCCTCTTTTTAGGACAGTTGAAGAGTTGAAATTGAACAGCTTTTTAATTGATTTAAATTATCTTTGCACAAAATATTATATTTAAAAAAGTGAAAATCATTACAGAGCAAGAGAAGGGGTATATCTGTGATATTACAGCCCCATGTTTTGAGATGCTCTCCAGGGAGGAGGTAGAGGTGGTAAAGGCCAGCAAAACTCAGCTACATTTTCGTAAAGGGGACTCTCTCACCAAACAAGGGGCATTTGCATCATATATTCTATATGTG
The DNA here is from genome assembly GCA_030695305.1 of Bacteroidales bacterium. GTDB lineage: Bacteria > Bacteroidota > Bacteroidia > Bacteroidales > UBA932 > Bact-08. The sequence goes on along the minus strand of JAUYTB010000048.1, from coordinate 19,172 downwards.
ATTAATGGATTATGCCGGCAATACGTAGAGGGGCATCCGGACAGAAGCTACAATCTTAAGATTGTACAGCCCGGCGATTTCATTGGCCTCTCATCTCTCTTCTCCGGCCATTTCTACAACTACTCTGTTACTGCCATAACAGAGTGCTCTGCTTTTTTGGTAGAGAAGGAGGCCATTTCCGGAGTTATTGAGAGAAACGGATTATTTGGGATGAGTTTTATTAAGCGCTACTCCCAAGAGAACAGTGCTCTATTTACGAAGATTAATTCGTTAATATTTAAGCAGATAAACGGCAGAATGGCAGAGACACTTCTCTATCTTGACTCTGTTAAAAGTGACCATCCCGATATCTTTAACCATTTGTCAAGACGCGATATTGCAGATTTTGCTGCAACCTCACCGGAGAGTGCAGTCAAGCTGTTAAAGAGTTTTGAGAAGGATGGGGCAATAGGGTTAAAAGATAAAGATGTTGAGATTATTAATAGAAAGATGCTTTCTGATATTAGCATAAGGGGTTGATATTTAACTTTTCTAAAGCTCTCCTTATGGATAGAGTCTTACTATTTTCCAACTCTTACCGTCTCTTTTATATAGAAATCTGTCATGAGCTCTCCCTGTTCCTCCCTGCCAAAATTCAAATGAGGATGGTTTTACCACATATCCGCCCCAATGTTCGGGTCTCTTTATCTCCTTGTTGCTTTGTGTGAGTGATACTACCCGGTTATCAAAATCATCCCTGTTTTCCAAAATTGAGCTTTGCTGAGAGAGGCAGGCAGAGGCTCGGTTCTCAACAGGTCTTGACATAAAGTATCTATCTGACTCTTTTGGATCAATCTTGCCGGCAACACCCTCTATCCTAATCTGTCTCATAGATTTGGGCCAAAACAAAAGAAGTGCAACCCTGTTATTCTCACTAATTTCTCTCCCCTTTTTACTGTTATAATTTGTAAAAAAGAGAAAGCCGTCGGTTGTGAAGCTTTTTAACAGGACAACTCTGGATGAGGGTTGCCCGTTAACACTTGATGTAGAGAGAACCATCGCATTCACTTCAATCTGCTCTACTTTAACTGCATTTTCGAACCATTTAGAAAACTCTTGAAAAGGATCCGGATTAAGATTCTCAATTGCAATAGATTCTGCAATATAATCTCTTCTCATATCTGATAAATCTTTTCCTGCCATAGCTTTTATACCTAAAACTTAATACTCTTGGTTTATAACGGTTTTCGTAAGTATTTGTTTATTTTGTCTTCTAAAGGAGTTTTATAATGTAATATTTTTATACCTTTATTGGTGTTTTATAACCAATAGATAAAGGTATAACTTGAAATGATTATCAGCGAGTCGGAGATTGCTCTCAAAGAGAGCCGCATTAAAGGGAGTTTCAGAATGCTTCTGGCAGAAGATGACTATGCAAATGCAGAGTATGTTAAACTTGTTGTCAGGCATCAGGATATTGCTGTCATTCACGCAAAAAACGGAGCAGAGGCAATTGAGCTTTTCAAGAATAACCCTCTTGTTGATATTGTTCTTATGGATATAAAGATGCCCATCATGGACGGATATGAGGCAACCCGGGAGATTAGAAAGCTTAATCAAGATGTGCCAATTATCGCTCTTACAGCTTTTGCTCTGGACGGAGACAAGGAGAAGGCGATTAGTGCTGGATGTACTGGCTATCTTACGAAACCTGTAGGAAAAGATATGCTTTTAAGTGTTATTGGCTCATATCTTGTTCGCGGGAGATGAAGAGTCCTCTCATAATTCTCTTACTATTACTGTTTTTTCATAGCTGTAAATGGAACATCAACTCGGAATCTGACTCTTTTCGGATAAAAACAGAGCAGCAAAAAATAGTAGAGGAGGTTGATGGTGATTATCATGGGATCTTACCTTACCCCGGCGGCGTGGGGATTAGAACTACCCTTATCTTGCGAAAGGACTCTACTTTTATCTTTAGAACAGAAAATCTGGAAGATAGGAACATTAAAATGGTTGATGAGGGAATCTACTCAAGAGAGGGAGATATAATAATAATCACACTTAAGGGAGGAGAGAAAAAATATTTCGAAGCAGATAATGGCAAGATTCATTGCCTCAATAATAAAAGACAGAGAGTTGATGTTTCAAGATGGTCTCAATATACTCTTGTAAGGAGATAATAGCAAATGAAGATTTTCACATCCCCCCAAATAGCAGAGATAGACAAATATACGCTGCAATGTCAGGATATAGATGAGTATGCACTTGTAAAACGGGTAGCAAAACAGCTGGCGGAATGGCTTAAAAATAACATCTTAAAAATAAAGAGAGAGGTTGTGATTTTTGCAGGTCCGGGTAATAACGGGAATGATGCAATAGCGCTTGCAGCATCTCTGGGATCAAGAAACATTAACTGCACACTTTATCTTATCAAACCTCAAAAGTTTAAAAAAGAGATACCTTATACAAGACGAGCTCTTGTAGAGGAGCTCTATATGTTTGGGAATGTAATTGTGAAAGAGATAAATGAACCGGAGGATGTGCCCCTTTTGCCCAAAAAGTCGCTTATTATTGATGGGATTTTCGGGACAGGGATCAGTAAATCTGTGGAGGGTATTTATTGTCATGTTATAGAGGCAATTAATAACTCGGAGTGTGATGTAGTCTCAATTGATGTCCCCAGCGGACTTCTCTCAGACGTTAAGAATGAAGATTGTTCTGCTGCTATAGTCAAAGCAGATTTTACCCTTACACTTCAGTTTCCTAAACTATGTATGTTCTTCAAAGAGAATTATATATATACCGGAAATTGGGTTGTTATTGATATTGGTCTCGATCTTGAGATTATGGAGAGAATGGAGACACCTTACAATATGATTGATGAGGAGAGTATAAGGAGAATCCTTAAAAAAAGGGGAAAGTATTCCCATAAGGGAGATTATGGACATGGATTATTAGTTGCCGGATCTTTAGGAATGGCGGGCTCTGCCGTCCTGGCGGCTATTGGGGCATTAAGATCCGGTCTTGGTCTTATTACTGTTCATGTTCCTAACAGGTTATATGATATTTTACAGATATCAGTACCGGAAGCAATTTGCACAACAGACCCCTCCGATACAATCTTTACATCACTTTTTGAGAAGGATCTTGATAAATTTTCTGCTGTTGCTGTAGGCCCCGGTCTGGGTAAAGCCCCGGAGACGGTATCTGCTTTAAGAGAGCTGGTTGCAAAGTGTAACAAACCTATGGTTATTGATGCGGACGCTATAAATATAATCTCTGTCAACAGAGAGATTCTTAAGGATCTGCCGACAAACTCTGTTCTTACACCTCACCCCAAGGAGTTTTCAAGAATCGCAGGCGACTCTGTAGATTCCAGAGAGGCAGTTGAGAAACAGGTAAGGTTCTCTGCTCAAAACAATGTAACCGTAGTTCTTAAGGGGGCAAATACCTCTGTATCCACCCCTGATGGAGAGTTGTGGTTTAACTCTACAGGTAATCCCGGGATGGCAACTGCCGGCAGCGGTGATGTACTGGGAGGGGTAATATTAGGACTGATGTCTCAAGGGTATTGTGCAAGAGATGCTGCCATTGCAGGTGTATATATCCACTCTCTTGCAGGAGATATTGTCGCCGCAAAGTTTGGAGAGGAGTCTCTAATCTCGAGAGATATTGCAAGCCATCTTGGTGAGGCCTTTAAACGCATTTGTTAATATGATAGAATTACTGGATCAATACCCCTATCTGCTTCCTCTCATAATTTTTTTTGGACGGATAGTAGATGTCTCTCTCGGGACATTAAGAATAATATTTGTATCGAAAGGGGAGAAGTATATTGCCCCTTTCATAGGTTTTTTTGAAGTTCTAATTTGGATTGTTATCATCTCAGAGATATTTGCCAGAGCAAATGATGCATTGGCTTATATATCTTATGCCGGGGGGTATGCAGCAGGAAACTTTGTAGGGATTCTTATAGAGAAGAGAATAGCTTTTGGGGTTCTATTGTGCAGGGTATATACCAAGGGTAATGGCAAAGAGTTGGTGGCTCTGCTTAACAGAGAGAATTTTGGAGCAACTCTTATTCACGGATCGGGATCCCTTGGGGAGATAGATATAATTGAGACTGTGGTTGAGAGAAGGTCTATGAAAAGGGTGGAGAAGATATTTACTATTTTCGATCCCGGGGTTTTCTATGTGGCCGAAGATATAAGAACCAAGCAGAGGGGTATTTTCCCAAAAACCAGCTCTCTCCTCTCCAGATGGAGGCCCGGAAAATAGTTCTCCTTGATATGTATTTATGATAAATCTTTAAATGTAACATTGTAGATATGTGTGCCAGATTTTTAAGTGAGTCAATAAACAGAAATTTTAAAAAAATGGTGAGATCGTTTCTCTATATTTTATTATTCATCACAATTATTTCTCCAAAAGCCAGGTCGGCTGAAAGGGTTCAACTCTCTCTTATAACCTGCTCATCGGGGGAGGAGCTTTACTCAATTTTTGGGCATAGTGCTTTGAGGGTCTACTATCCGGATTCGGGAAGAGATCTGGTTTTTAATTTTGGCCTTTTTGATTTTAATACCCCCAATTTCTATATTAAATTTATAAAAGGTCAGTTGAAATATATGCTGGGGATACAGTATATGCCCGACTTTATGGCTCAGTATGAGTGGGAAAAGAGAGGGGTAAGGGAGCAGGTGCTCAATATTACCCCACAGCAGACCAAAGCAGTAATGGATCGGCTTGAGTATCTCTACAGACCAGAAAACAGATATTACCTCTACAGTTTTCTCTATAAAAACTGCACATCGGAGCTAAGGGATATAATAGTTCCCCTTACAGGTCAAGATGGTGAGCTACGCAAGGTCCCTTCGGGAGTTACAGACAGAGAGCTAATTAATAGATATATAAACGGATGGACAAAATTTGGGATATCCCTGATTCTTGGGTCAACTCTTGACAGAGAGGTAGATCTCTATCAAACGATGTTTCTTCCCGAGAACCTTTACGGTATAACAGCAGATCTTAAAAACGGAGATGAAGATTTTGTAAAAGAGGATATTATATTATTAAAAGAGAATACAAGAGAGAGAGCCAAAAGATCTGTTTTAAAGTTTATTCTATCACCGATCTCAATATTTTCTCTCCTTCTAGCCGGGATGCTCTTTGTTTTTTTTAAGAGAAAGAGTTCGGGACTATTTGATAATCTATTTTTGTGTAGTGTTGGTTTGCTTGGGTCTGTTATGCTGATTATCATTATGATAACCGAGCACAGGGAGCTCTTCTCAAACTACAATCTGCTCTGGAGCAACCCCTTCTATCTTCTTGTGGTGTTGGCCTCCGTTAAAAAATGGAAAAAAACAGAGAGACTGCTCTCTGCAATCTCTCTGGTCTTCTTAGCTATTCTTCAAATAATCTGGTCACAGGGGGTTCAATATGCCGAACCCGGATTTATATTGATAGCATTAGCTCTTGCTCTCTCATTTGTAGGCAGAATAGTGCCGGCAGCAGGAAAAAATTTATAGCGATATCCTTACTTCTCTGTTTGGAGTTACAGTTATATTCCTCTGCTGTATCAATCTTCCTTTAAAGAATATCTTTACATTGTGTCTGCCCGGTTTTACCTTGATCTCCTTTACTCTCGGATATCTTGCCCTGTAGTCGTGACTCATATTAAACCTGGTTCTGTCGTCAATTACTACAGTTACACGGTCGAATCGGGAGTTATCTTTAACAAAGATAATATAACCGGTTGCTGCTTTTTTGTTATGAGTATTCCTGTTGTTATCGTAACCCCTTGAGGAGCGTGGATCTTCTCTTACATCGTATCCTCGTCTGTAAACAGAACCCTCTCTCTCCCCCCTGTCAGATGGTAAAATCATGGGGCCACAGCCCGAAATTACAATTAGCAACAGAATCAGAAGATAATTTTTAGTTTTCATATCTCTTTTTTAATTAGTACATAACAAAGACTCTGCCAAATTGGCTTAAAAAACTTTTAAATTAATTTTCCGGTTCAAAAACAGCTGTTTTTCTGTTACCCGCACAAAAGATCTGTTTAGCAAATTTCTGAATATCCTCTCTGTTCATCTTGCCGAGAAGACTCTTTTCGCTCAGGCGGTGATCCTCTTCTCCCTGTATAGAATTGCAAATAATAGATAGCCATGGAGTTGTATACTCTCTATCTTCATATACTTTACTCAGATAGAGTGTAATCTCTCTCATCTCTCTCTCTGTAGGTCCATATTTAACCAGATTATCAATATCCTCCTGAACAACTTCAAGAAGGTCATCTACCAGAGCAGGGTCTGTATCAAACTCAATAGTAAAGCGGCATAAGGGGTTGGGATACTTAAACATAGCCTCCGAAACAGAGACGTAATAGGTTCCTCCACGCTCCTCGCGGATAGATTTCATATATCTATCTCTTAGAATGTATGATATAAATTTTGCTTTCATACTATTCTCTGCGCTGTAGAGAGATTTTCCGTGATAGGTTCTTGTTACCTGTGCCTTGCTGCTTAACATATTCTTTGCCTTGTAGCGAATAACATCCTCTCCATCACGAAGGACGGGCTCTCTATAGGTAAATTTCTCCGAAACTTTAACTCTCTTTGCCGGAACAGAGGCGATGTATTTTTTCACAAATACTTCGGCATCAGAGGCCTTCATTGGCCCTGTAAAGACAAATGTGTAGCCGGCAGGACTCTTTATATGTGAATCATAAAGAGAGAGCAGTTTATCTGCATTTACAGAGTTGATAAACTCCTGGTCATATACGGCCTTTGTAAGGTTCCGGGCAAATCTCATCTTGGAAACAGTATCTTCGAATTTGTACTTCTCCCCCTTTGGAGAGTTCAACTCTTTTAACAACCTTGCTTTATAGTTGTTGATGTCTCGTTCATTAACAGTAACATCAGTAAAGAGAGTGTATAGAAGTCCAAAAAACGATTCGGCCTCTTTTGTAGTAAAAGAGCCTGTAAAGTCATTGCTTCTGTAGCTAATGTTTGGCTTTACAGAGACACCCTTTTTTAGAGACCACTTTGTAAGCTCACTCTTATTCATCCCATTCACAGTGAAATTGGTAAGAAATCCCTCCAGAAGCTTAATCTCCTCGATACTCTCATTCTTTGCATATCCCCCGGGACGAAATGCCTTCATCCGAACACTTTTATCATCACCAAAGCTCTCCTTCCATATAACCCTTGCCCCATTTTCTAGAACCCACTCAGTTGCAGAGTCAAGCTGTTTATCATATTTGATATTAAGATCTTTAGATGTTATTACTCTTCTCTTTACAATAGCTCCCTCTTTTGGTTTATCTGTAATTGACAACTCTTTATCTGTAGAGAGAATGAATTTATCAAGAGAGCTGTTCTTTATCTCATCCATAAGTGTAAGAACATCATCTTCGGTTGGCAAATGTGTGGAATCGCTCTCAGGGACAGCAAAAATAATTACTCTGTTCTCTTCTGTTACAATTTGTGGCAGAGCTCTGTTTATATCATCCAAAGTGATTTTATCTAAAAGATCCTGAGCCAGTTTAAAATAACTATCTATATCAAGTAGTGGATATCCTCTGGTAAAGTGCTCTATAGCAGAGGAGACATAGTCGCTGTTTTTAGGATTCTTAATTCGGGTATAATTTGTCTCCCACTGTTTTTTTACTCTTATAATTGAGGGAGTCAGCTCCTCCTGATCGAAACTATGTTGAGTAACTCTTTCAACTTCAATTAATATTGCTTTAAGAGCGTCAAATATCTTCTCGCCGTTTAACGGAAGTGACGTGGTTGTAAATGTTCCGGAAGCGTAGCTAATATTCCCAAATACAGGAATAAGTGCTCTGGTAAGAGAGTCACTACCCTCAACAGCCGCCTGACATCTTACTTTGAACATATCGATAAATATATTTTTTAGCAACTCGTCATAGAGTGACTCATAGCTCCCTCTTACCTCTACCGGCTTGTGAGGATGCTTTATAGTCATTCTTACAGATAGTGCTCTGCTCTCCGGGTCTGTATGGAAACCAACAATAGGTCTCTTGTTTACCGGCACGGTGTATGACTCCCTTACAGCTCCGTTCTCTACCTTTGGAATAGAGGAGAATCTCTCTTTTATCCTTTTCTCTATATCATCAACATCCACATCTCCTATCACAATTACTGCCTGAAGATCTGGCCTGTACCATTTGTGATAGTAGTCTAGCAGTGTTTGTCTGGAGAAGTTGTCAATAACCGACATAAGGCCAATAACGTCTCTTTGGGCAAATCTTGAACCGGTCTGCTCAAAACGGTTAATCCCTTTCATCATACGTGTTCTTGCATCATCTCCGCGACGCCACTCCTCTCTCACTACGCCACGTTCTGCTTCGATCTCCTTTGGCTCACAAGAGATATAGTGAGACCAATCGTGAAGGGCAAGCAGGGCGGAGTCAATTATTGTACCTCTGTGGAGAGGAACTGCAGATATATTGTATACAGTTCTTTCCATTGAGGTATATGCATTTATATTTGCTCCAAACTTTACTCCGATACTTCCAAAGTATTCCAGAAGTAGTTTCCCGGGAAAGTTTTTTGTTCCGTTAAATGCCATATGCTCCAGGAAGTGAGCAAGTCCTCTTTGGTCATCGTTCTCCTGGAGTGAACCGACATTGTGAACAATAAAAAACTCTGCTCTTCCGGCAGGATTTTTTGCGGGACGTATATAGTAGGTAAGCCCGTTCTCGAGCTTACCTATTTTGTAATTATTATCTGACGGTAAAGGCAGTGACAGGTTATTGATTTGTCCAAACCCGGTTGCCGACCCAATTATTAGAGCAATAATAAGGGCTGTAAATTTATATATGTATTTCATGGAGTATTATTTAAACGATATATTCATCTCCTTAATAAAGTGGTCTGCCTTTGCGTATTTCTCAATGATCCACAGAACATATCGAATATCCACATTAACACATTTATTCATTTGTGGATGAAAATATGCATCAGAGGCGAGTGACTCTTTATTCCCGTCAAAAGCGAGACCAATAATCTCCCCTTTTGCGTTTAGTACAGGACTTCCGGAGTTTCCGCCTGTAATATCATTATCGGAGAGGAAGTTTACATACATCTTACCTTTCTCTCCCCATCTTCCCCAATCTTTGGATTTTATGAGTTCCAGCATCTCTGGTTTAATGTTGAACTCATAGCTGCCGGGATTGTATTTGTCTATAAAACCCTGTGCTGTGCTTTGAGCGCTGTAGTATATTCCGTCAGAGGGGTTGATAGGCCCCACTGTTCCATATGTAAGACGCATGGTTGAATTTGCATCAGGATACTGAACAACGCCTTTCTCAATATTCATCTGGTAGAATGCTCTTGTGTATTGCGCCTCTAAGGCAGAGATACTCTCTCCCTCCATCATATCACTCTCCTCCTGATTGAACTCGGTTATCTTTGCAGATTTGGCAAGAAGTGAAAGAGGATCATCAATATAGAGTGTTATCGGTTGATTTTTGCTGGAAGCTTCACGGAACTTTTGTGGTGACAAAAGTATAGAGTTCTCAAAGATATACTCAACCATCGAGTCGCTATCTCCCTTAAAGTCGAGATTCAGCTTTGTTATATACTCACCCCAGAACTCCTTTGGAACATTATTAATAAACTCTCTAAGCTGATACTTCATCAACTCTCTCTCTACCCTAAGGTCGCTTGCAGCGAATCCCGTCTCAATATTTCTAACGAGCACCTTATGGTGAGAAGATCCTACTTCAAGGATCTCTATATTCTCCCTCTCTTTGGCTGTACGGAGAGAGTTTGCTCTGTTACCAAGATAGATAAAGCCTTGGCCTCCAACCATTGTCTCCTGAAAATACTTCTTTGCTCTGGTAATATCTTCACGACTTTTATAACTCTCTCTAAGTTTGTCCAGAAGATTACTCCACTTTTCAACTCTCCCCGGATCGCTATCGATCCATCTCTGAAGCTCTCTCTCTTGATCTTGTTTTATCTTAACAACACCATAGCGACGGAAGTTATATATCTCCCCCTCCAGCAGCTCCTGAACATTGCTTATCCCAAAATAGAGGTCGGCATAGATCAATCTTATTGCAGGATCCTGCTCCATAAAGCTGTTCATTATTCTGAGTCTGTTCTGGCGAACTTTAACAGAGACCGGATTGGTTACCCTCTCCTTTTCATCTACCCCAAAAGAGGAGCTATATCTGTTTGTCCTGCCGGGAAATCCTATAACCATTGTGTAATCACCCTCTTTTACCCCTTTGGCAGAGATGTTTAACACTTTTTTTGGTTTGATAGGTAGATTATCCGCAGAGTATTTTGCGGGTCTTCCATCTTTATCGCCGTAAACCCTGTAGAGAGCAAAGTCACCTTTATGTTGCGGCCACTCCCAGTTGTCGGTATCACCACCGTAGGCAGCGACTGACACAGGTGGTGCACCTGCAAGTCTTATGTCGGTATAGACCTCATAGTAAAAGATATAGTATTTGGACCCTCTCCACATTGACATAAGCATACTCTCCATACCGCTGGATTGGTTATGCTTTTTCTCTATAACGGAGGATATCCTACGCATACCTGATGGTTGTCCGGCTGCTTTGAGGGAGTCGTAAGCCTCTTTTACCTCCTGAGTGGCATCAATTACCTTTCTAAGGAAGTAGACAGATTTGCCCTTGATATGTATCTCCTGATCTCTTGTCATTGCCCAGAAGCCATCTTCAAGATAGTTTTTTTCGGGAGTGCTAAGAGTGTGAATATCGCCATAGGCGCAGTGGTGGTTTGTAATCAGCAGGCCATCCTGAGAGATAATGCTCCCTGTGCAGCCAAAATCCAGAGCAACAACGGCATCACTGATGGATGCCGTGTTCTCGTCATAAATCACTTTTGAATCAATCTTCAACCCGGAAGCTCTCATCTTGGACGAGAGGTTCTTGTCGAGTAGATTGATAAGCCACATCCCCTCATCTGCTCTTGACGGTGTTATGGTCAGGAGCAGGATGAAGAGTGTAGTTACTTTAATTAAATTTCTCATTAATATTAATTTGCCGTTAAATATGTAATGTTTTAGTCAATAGAGATTGTAGCTCCCTTATTCTCAAATGAGAATTTTGGATCTACATCTTCCATCTCGCCTGCTCTGTTCTTGATTGTCCATTTGCTCCTGTTTAGAGCTTCCCATATCTTCTCATCGTCAAGAATACCTTTAATGTAGGTAATCCGGAAGCAGTACTCATCATTTTGGTTAAGAAGGGTCTCAATTGCAAGAAATCCTTCGATTTGAGACAGATGGTTTGAGAGGAATGGAAGATTTCTGGTGATTAGCGGTTTGTCCAGATTTGGATATACCAGTTCGTAAACAGCTGCATTGTTACCATCCCACTTCTCCTGATTGGTCTTAAACGGTACAGAGAATTTGTTAAACTGACGCTCAAGGAACTCTCTCCTTGTAATAGTGTCTGTACCCTCTGCCATACCTATGTATTCAAAATCTACCTTTACAATATTGGTACCTCCTCCGTGAACAAGCATCTCAAGCTCCTTCATCTCCACCATAGACTTGATAAACTTCTCATCTACAGGCTCATTGATGTTCATATATAATCTAACTATAAGAGGGCAGTTGTACTCTGTCTCAATTCCGTAGTAGCCCTTTCCGCTGTTTCTAAACTGAAGGCCAAGATAGTTAGGGTCCATTCTGTCGTACATCTTCTCTGTATAGATAGTAAGAACCTTGATAAGCTGCTCCTCAACCGGAGGGGTAGCAATCTTGAATTTAGAAGGGACATAGATCAGTTCACGTACCTTATCCTCTGTTATCTCCGATGGTACATAATAGATATCTACGTGGGCGTGTTTTACAAAAGTTGCAACACCATAGACTCCCGGGATCTTTTGCAGGGTAGCCGAGAATGCCATTGAGCTGCCGTAGCACTTAACCGAGCGAAGTCCCTCAACGCGGAACTTCTCAAGTTGCTCATGCTTTGCCTCATCTCCCCATTTTACATCGATTGTTGGAAGCTCAATTGTACGACCAAGGAAAAATGCAAGGAAGAATAGAACAATTGTCATAATAGCAGGAACCCAACGGAAGATTTTTTTACCTCCGAATGTGAGTGCATCCTGATTACAGCTTGCTATACACTCTCCGCAAAGATTACAATCTACATTCTTTACAGATCCGGTCTTATCTACATCTATTCCGTATGGACATTTTTTTGCGCAAAGACCGCAGTCATTACACTTTTCTGTAGATCTAACAACTTTAAGTACAGGGAAAACCTTAACCTCGAGATATAGAATCTCCCACAGATAGCCGATTAAAGAGGCGGCCCCAAGAAGATATACCCAAGATACTGCAAGTCCGCTGTAGTTTATAAGAGCAAAAATCCCAACTAAAACAGCAAAAGTTATTGCGTATTTAAATATGTTACTGAGTGCTCCAAGCGGGCACAGATATTTGCACCAGAACATCTTAATAAAGAAGTTTCCTAATACAAAAAGGGCAATAGCTATAAGGGCCATCCATAGTGTAAGCTCCCCTTTGAACCCTGTTGCAGCTGCATAGTAAGGGTCAAAATTCTTACAGAATAGCTCCGAGCTGGAAACCGTTGTGTAGAAGATCCAGAATAGAAGCACATACTTGACCAGACGGAGTGCTTTGTCGGCAACTGTCCCGTAATCAATTACGATCTCTTTGATTTTCAGTTTTTTCCTAAGTTTGGCAAGGTACTCTGTAGCCCATCCGAGAGGGCAGATATACCCGCAGAAAAGCTTGCTGAAAAGAATAACACCCAGAGCAAGTACAACACCCATCATAATCTGGGTCCCTGTCATACTGCATGCCATTGAGCCGGCTACAAGATAAGTTCCCAGAGTCTGGATGCCTCCAAATGGACAATAAGCTTCAGGATCAGCGCTTTCGTTCCCGAAAATCTTTGTCAGGACAACAATAATCGCGATGAGAGTTCCCCACTGTATTAAGTGGCGGAACCAGTTTTTTCTTAAATTTTTCATTCTAAAAAAGCAGTTAAATAAAATATTTGTGATAAAGTGATATTTTTTTTGTTATGATATGCGATTATTGTTGTAGCTATTAGCTCTTGATCATAAGCAGATTTACATACTCAGTACGGGGATTGGTGCTAATTTCTATCGTTACAAAAATAGTTAAAATATACCGAAAGTATAGTCCCGATAAGGGTTTTTTTATATCTTTGAAGGTCTGTATTACCTATTCGGTTTTATAGCAAAGGGGATATTTTTAAGACGAAAGCTTCAATTTATTATAAAATATTAACTAACCCAAACTAACCTAACTGTGAAAAAATTATTGGTATTGATGCTATTATCCGTATGGATAATACCAAAAATCTCCGTTGCAAGTGCACAGGAGAGGGTAACATTGGAGGGAGTGATAACGCTCTTTGAATCCCAGGAGCCGATTCCCTTCGCACATGTGACCATAAAAGAACTTAATCTGTGGGGCTTCTCAAATGATAAAGGTCTTTTTAAAATTTCCGGAATTATTCCGGGCAACTATACTCTGGAGGCGACATCCCTCGGATATCAGAAATATACGCTTCCTGTAGCTCTTCAGCGTAACATTACCGGATTTCGAATTCAGCTTAAGCAAGAGAACCTTACTCTCTCGGATGTGGTTGTAACAGCGACTGCGGGTAGTAGTCTCAACTCATCATCGAGAGTGGATAAGAGGGCAATTGAGCACCTTCAGGCGACCAGTCTCTCTGACGTTATGCAGTTAATGCCCGGATCTCTTATTAAGAATCCTACTCTTACATCAGAAAACAGAATAACTATCCGATCTATCAACGAAGCGGAGACAAATGCGCGAGGAGTTGGTGTAATGATCAACGGAGCAAAAGTCTCTAATGATGCCGGCATAAACTCCGACCTGATTGATTTCCGCGCCTTCTCTACAGATAATATAGAGTCGGTTGAGGTACTAAAAGGTGTTCTCTCGGCAGAGTATGGTGACGTTACATCAGGAGCTATTCTTGTTACAACAAAAGTGGGACGCTCTCCTTATGAAATAAGGGTTAAATCTGACCCGAGAACAAAGGCGTTCTCTCTTGCCAAGGGTCTCTCACTGGGAGCTAAAGCGGGGAATCTTAACATTGACGTAGATTATGCACGATCATTCGTTGACTGGAGATCTCCTGTGGCAATTTTTGACAGAACAACTATGGGGGTTACCTATTCAAACACCTTTGAGTTGGATGGCAAACCGCTCAGATTCAATGCAAGGATTAGCGGTTATATGGTTGGAAACAGTGTAACAAGTGACCCGGATGTCTCTAAACTCGATTTTGAAAAGAGGAGAGACAATAACTTTACAGTTGCATTATATGGAAACTGGCAGTTGAATAAACCGTGGATCACAGCTCTTAATTATAATATTTCAGGATCTTACGGCAAACAGAATTACCAGAAATTCACTGTATCTAACCAACTTCCCCTTCCAACAACAAATACAAAAATTGAGGGAGTTTTTGCCGGCTATTTTACAGACCTAGTTGACCAGAGAGACCAGAGAAGAGAGGAGATTCCAATGTACCTTAACGCCAAACTTTCGGGTACTCTTAACAAAAAATCGGGAGGAACCCTCTTGAAGACCATGGTCGGTGTTGAGTTTAATACCAGAGGGAACAATGGTAAAGGTGAGTATTACATAGGAGCATCTCCGCAGTATTTCCGTGAGAGAAGCTACACCGATATACCTTTTATGTCTGACCTTAGCGCCTTTGTTGAGGAGAAGGTTACAATTCCTGTTGGCAGTAATAAGTCGTCACTGGAGCTTATGGCAGGGGTGCGTCTCAATAAGATGATTGTTCATGGGTTTGATTATGACCCTACCCTTGACCCAAGATTGAATGCAAAATACAACATTGTTAAGGAGAAGAGAAGTGGTTTTCTCAGAGAGTTTTCACTTAGAGGAGGCTGGGGTATAATGCAGAAGCTCCCATCAATGGGCTTTTTATATCCGGACTACAGATATATAGACAATGCTGTATTTCAGTATAGAAACACAGCAACGGGCCAAAGTCTCGCTGTTATAAATACAATGGTAATTGATAATAAACTCCCTTACAACTTAAAGCCGATAAGAACAAGAAATGCAGAGTTTGGAGTTGACTTTAACCTGTCAGGAATTAGGGCCAAGTTTACATACTTCAATGAGAAGGTAACAGACGGAATCACAGCGAATACAAATTATGTTTCTAAAGATGTAGAGTTTTTTAATACTGTCAGTGATCCTAATGCAGCTCCAAAATTTGAGTATGGCAAGGTCTATATTAAAGATGGTTCCGGGAACTATATACCTTTAGGATCTACTATCAATAAGGAGTTTCGCTCTTATTCAAGACCGGATAACAGAGGTAAGATAGATAAGTGGGGTATTGAGTATGACTTCGATTTTGGAAGGATAGAGAGAATCAACACCTCTGTGATTGTAAACGGTGCATATATAAAGTCGGAGGATGGATCCCCGGGTTTGGTTTATTCATATTCAGGTCAGACTGACCCTATCAATCCTCAGATCAAACTACCTTATGTTGGAATTTATCAGGATGCTTCTGTACTCTCATTAGGAACCGGAAGAGAGAGACTCTCCACAAACCTCAGCTTTGTTACTAGGATTCCATCAATCAGAATGGTTGTCTCTCTAACAACACAGTGTATTTGGATTGAGAATAACTGGAATATCTATGACGAGGGAAATATCTACATAGAGGATGCTACCGGCAAACCGATTTACGGAAACTATAATAATCAGAGCAATCTGGCAGTTCTGTACAGAGATCCTGTGGCCTATATGGACCATAACGGAACTATCAGACCATTCAGTGACTACCATACCACTACAGATGCCGATCTTAAGAGAAGACTTGAGATGCTCAGAAAATCTACCGATAATAGTTACTACTATCTTACAAACGGATATAAGCCATACTTTATGGCAAACATCAGGGTGACAAAAGAGTTGGGAGATCTTGCGACTCTATCTTTCTATGCTAACAACTTCACTAACTCAACTCCGAGAATGACCAACAAAGCGAGACCAAACGCCAATCCAGTTGTCAGAAATACACCTATCTATTTTGGTGCGGAGCTAAAAATAACTCTATAAATACTGATATAAGATGAAAACAATTAAGATATTTTTATTGTTGGCTCTAACCTTTTTAATCTCCGGCTGTCTTAAAGATCTGAGGATTGATGAGTTTTCTGACGATGCTTTAAGTTCTACGCTCATTATTAAGGTTCAGATGCCCCAGGGTTTCAGTTACTCTACACAAGGCCTGGTTATCAAACTTACCGACCCAGCTACCGGACTTCAGTTCTCGGGTACAACAGATGCCGCAGGAGTTGCTAATATTAAGGTTGCCCACGGAAGCTATATTGCAACAACTGAGTTTAAACACACAGAGTCTGGCGGTGTCATATATATATTCAACGGAACAACAGAGAGACTCAGGGTTACCCCTAAGGATCCCGAAACCATTTCTGCAAATCTTCCTCTGAATGTCTCAAAGACAGGACAGATTGTTATCAAGGAGTTCTATTATGGTGGTTGTCAAAATCCTGCCACAGGTGGTTCGTATGCCAATGACAAGTACATTATATTGTACAACAACTCAGGAGATATCGCATACCTTGACTCTCTCTGTATTGGGGTTGTAGATCCTTATAATGCACCAACAAGCGGAAGGTTGTCTAACTGGGTTAAACCGGGCACAACAGAGTTAAGAGACTCTGTGCCAAATATATCTTTTGCATGGATGTTTCCGGGAACAGGAAGAGACCATCCGCTGATGCCGGGTGAGGAGGTTGTATTGGCAACAAACGCCATTAACCATGCAGCATCTGTATCTACCTCGGTAAACTTAGGTAAACCGGGATATTGGGCTCTTTACGATCCAATTCTTACAACCGGACAGTCTGTGCCAAATGCAGGTGTGAACCGTATGATTGGCTACTGGAAAATGGGTACTGCAAACCAGTTTGTTATATCTGCACTGAGTCCTGCTCTTTTTGTCTATAATATGGGCGGTAAAAGTGTTGAACAGTTTGTTCTTGATACATATACCCGTAATCCGGGCTATGCAACCAACAGAAACTTTGATGTTCTAATGATAGATAAAGAGCTAATTGTTGACGGTGTTGAGTGTTTCAGAAATGTTACAGATACAAAGAGACTCAGACCGGAGATAGATAACGGATTTGCTATGACTGACGGGAGCGGTCAGGGACAGAGTGTTCACAGAAAGGTTGACGAAGCGGCAACTGCAGCTGCTGGCGGCAGGATTGTCTATATGGATAGCAACAACTCGTCCAACGATTTTGAGAAGAGAGCAACAGCATCATTGTTAAATAAGTAATTTGATATAGAGATGAAAAATAGATTAACATATATATCGGGTGTTATTGCGATATGCTTGCTGCCGGGTCTCTTGTATTCACAGCAGATATCAGAGAAGAAGCACTACACTTTTGAGAAAATTGAGATGAAGAGCCCGTGGCTGCTTAGCGGCAACGGGGCGGGTATAGTATTCAACACTGCAGAGAATTTTGCCAATGTTGGTGCATATATGAGCAACGAAAGCGGAACATACCGTAACTTTAACCAGCCGGAGAGCTACTCTACCTTTGGCATAGAGACTAAGTCATACACAAAAATCAAGAATGTATACTTTTATGGATCATTTAAATATGACTACGGGGTCAATAAAAACCTTGCCTGGAGGGGAACCATCTATCCCGGTTCTAATATCAACACTATCGTTGACTCTATCCCCGGAAAGGTTCTTAGAGAGGATTACATAATGAGTGGCAAAGTAGGATACAACTTTAGTAAAAAGGTATCTGTCGGAGTAGCTTTCGATTATCAAACCTCAACAGCTGCAAAGCGGATTGACGGAAGAAATATGAACACTCTCTCCAAACTCAATGTATCTCCCGGTTTTACATTTAGCACCAAGCCGGTTGTCTTGGGATTAAACCTTGCCTACAAGAGAAATGTAGAGAGACTGGATTATAAATTTATTGGTGATAATACAGGAAAGAGTATCTACTATATGGAGGGTCTCTGGTTCTATACAGTTACCGGTATAACTAATACCACAACTCTTGACAGAACCTATTTTCAGGATACATTCGGGGCATCCCTTCAGGCACAGGTTAAAGTTGGAAATCTCTCCATGTTTAACCAATTCTCTGTGGACTATGGCAACGAAAATAATCATGAGAAAAATTTCTCAAGAAGATATGCTGCAGTTGAGAGTCTTAAGTATCAGTATGATGGTGTGATAAGATACTCAACCGAAAAGATGGATCACTTTATCTCTCTCTCTTTTATAAATGATGAGAACCTCTCTTATAACATTATCAACAATTACGAACTTATTCCCGGAGAGGCAAATAACTGGGCGTTTTTTGAGTATGGTAAAACATTGCGTTATATAACAAATTATCAAAAGCTTGGTGCCGAGTATAAAACCTATATCAGAGATGGTGAGTGGAAGTGCTCTTGGATCTTTGCCGCCGGTTTTAATCAGCATTTTGTTGAGAAGAGGTATAAGGCATTCCCTGCTTACTATAATCAGGACTACACTGTTAATGAGTTTTACCTAAGGATAAACAGAGAGTTCTCTGTAAGCGATAAAGCATCCATTAATTTAGATCTCAACGGAGCTTATATAACAGGGGAAGGTACTAAACTCAGATCGTACAACCCTCTCACTGTGGGCTCTCTTAAACTTAACAACAGAATTCTTGATGCCGATTTTGCATATAATACAGCTGACAGAGTCTCTGTTGGCGGAGGTGTTAAATATCTTAGACTTCTCAATCCGGAGAAGGGTAACTCGGTTTATTGCGGAGTTACATATAAATATTTGACAGCAGATGATAAAAACAGAGGATTCTTTACAATGTCTTTAGGGTTGAACTTCTAGAGATCTTAACTATACCCGCATATCTAAGTTAACCGGTAAACAGTTTGCCAGATATGCGGGTTTTTTTATTTACACTTATTAATAATAGTTAGAAACCTATGAAAAAGCGATTAATTGTACTGGTGGCACTTCTATCTCTCTTCTTGCCCCGTGCTGTTGCAGACGAAGGAATGTGGCTTGTAAACCTTCTGGATAAACAGCTTTACGAACTTATGAA
>JAUYTB010000040.1 GCA_030695305.1 Bacteroidales bacterium | reverse complement strand
ACTCCTTTGTGACTATCCTGTCAAATCCGTGTCCTCCTGCAATATCCTGAAATACTTTATACTCAAATTTTCTGTTATGGGCTTTTAGAGAATCTATCATAAGCAGAACCTCTTCTACATAGACATCATTATCATTTGTGTTGGTATGAATAAGAAGAGGCTTAATAAGATCTTTGGCATATGTAGAGGGTGACCTTCTTTTATACTCCTCCGGGTTCTCCTCAATTGTCTCTCCAATGTGATAATCTGCAGTAAAATATGATGTATATTGCGGTGTATGAGATTCAAGTCTGTTTGCCAGATCACTTACAGGTACCCCTGCAAAAGCGACATTGTATTTTTGGGGATATCTCAGAATATTCATAAGTGCAATCATCCCTCCATGGCTCCAACCAATTATCCCGACTTTTTTGGAATCTACAATAGAGTAATTTTCTATCATATAGTCTCTGCTAACCAACACATCTTCATTTTCCAGTCCACCATAGTCAATGTTTTCGTAAGTTGCTCTTCCATAGCCGGTACTCCCTCTATACTCTGCAGATACAACTATATACTCCTGAGCTATCAGCTCTCTTACAATATGTGCGTAGTATGTAGAGAAGTCCGCATGAATTCCACTGTGAGGCAGTACTATAAGCGGATATTTTCTTAATGTATTAACCGATTTAGGGATAAACACATAGGTGTAAAACTGGAGCGGATTTGCTGCAAATCTGTCATCTTCTCTTAGCGGTTTCCATCTCGGCGGACCTGTAAGTCTCACTTTATCTACGTATGCTATATCTTCTAGCATTTTATGCCACATAAGGTCATCTATCTTTTTAATTATCACATCATTTGTATGACGATAACCATCCAGTTGCCTCTTTAGCGATTTTATTTCATTCATCAACGCCTCATTCTCTGTTTGGGCGTAGATATTGCCGGAACCGAACACCATTCCGGATATTAAAATAAGAGTAAGTATGAGAGATCTATTCATGATAAAAACAGGTTAGGATTTTATTATATTACAAATGTACCATTTTGTTGCTTGATGGCTAAGAATTTTTTGAAGATAGATCCCAAAGATATTTTCTAAAATCATCTCAATTGTAATGAGTAAATAATTATACCATGCAAATATTATAACAGCTGAATACTTTAAAACAAAAAACCGCAGTAATTCAATTATTTACTGCGGTTTGATACTGTTGTCTCTCGTTTTTAATCGAGATTACTTAACCTCTTCAAAATCTACGTCGGTCACCTCTTTATCTCCGTTGCCGTCAGATGAGCCTGCATTGTTGCCCTGGCCTGCTCCCGGATCCTGACCAGGAGATGCTCCTGCGCCTGACTGTGCAGCTTTGGCCATATCTTCGGATGCGGCGTGCCATGCGGCATTCATCTGCTCCATCGCCTTATCAATTGATGCTAAGTCCTGAGATTTGTGCGCCTCTTTAAGAGCTGTAAGAGCACTCTCTATTGCACCTCTCTTCTCTGCAGGAATCTTATCGCCATAATCCTTGAGGTTCTTCTCACTCTGGAAGATCATTGAATCTGCTCCATTGATCTTGTCAATCTTCTCCTTCTCTGCTCTATCACTCTCCTCATTTGCCTTTGCCTCATCTCGCATTCTGGTAATCTCTGCATCTGTAAGACCGCTTGAGGCCTCTATCCTTATCTTCTGCTCTTTTCCGGTCCCTTTATCTTTTGCAGATACATGAAGTATTCCGTTTGCATCAATATCAAAGGTCACCTCAATCTGTGGAATACCTCTCTGTGCAGGTGCAATACCATCCAGATGGAATCTGCCGATAGTTTTATTGTCACGGGCCAGAGGTCTCTCTCCCTGTAGTATATGGATCTCTACAGATGGCTGATTATCGCTTGCTGTACTGAAAACCTCCGATTTGCGTGTAGGGATGGTTGTATTAGACTCAATTAATCTGGTCATAACTCCCCCTAAAGTCTCAATTCCAAGTGAAAGAGGTGTTACATCCAAAAGAAGAACATCTTTAACATCACCTGAGAGAACTCCACCCTGAATTGCTGCACCTACTGCAACAACTTCGTCCGGATTTACACCCTTACTTGGGCTCTTGCCAAAGAATTTTTCTACAATCTGCTGGATTGCAGGAATTCTGGTTGAACCTCCAACTAAGATTACTTCATCAATATCAGATGATTTAAGATTTGAATCGCTAAGAGCTTTACGACACGGCTCTATTGTTCTTTGTATAAGATTGTCGCAAATTTGTTCAAATTTAGCACGTGTAAGAGTCTTTACAAGGTGTTTTGGAACACCGTCAACCGGCATAATGTATGGAAGATTAATCTCGGTTGATGTCTGGCTGGAGAGCTCAATCTTAGCCTTCTCTGCTGCCTCTTTTAGTCTTTGAAGAGCCATAGGGTCTTTTCTAAGATCAAGACCACTGTTCTCTGATTTGAACTCATCTGCTAACCAGTCGATAATCTCCTGGTCAAAATCATCTCCTCCAAGGTGAGTGTCACCATTTGTAGATTTCACCTCAAAAACGCCATCTCCTAACTCAAGGATTGAGATATCGAAAGTACCACCTCCAAGGTCAAAAACTGCAACTTTAATATCTCTGTGTTGCTTGTCTAGTCCATAGGCCAAAGCAGCTGCAGTGGGCTCATTGATTATTCTTCTCACTTTAAGACCAGCTATCTCTCCTGCCTCTTTGGTTGCCTGTCTCTGAGAGTCGCTGAAATAAGCCGGAACAGTAATTACTGCTTCGGTAACCTCATGTCCAAGATAGTCTTCGGCTGTTTTTTTCATCTTCTGAAGAACCATTGCAGATATCTCTTGCGGGGTATACATTCTTCCATCGATATTTACACGGGCAGTGTTGTTCTCTCCCTTTTCAACTTTATATGGAACTCTTCCTACCTCAAGCTGAACCCTGTCAAAACTCTCACCCATAAATCTCTTAATAGAGGAGATGGTCTTTGTCGGATTGGTTATAGCCTGCCTTTTAGCAGGATCTCCAATCTTTCTCTCTCCATTTTCGGCAAATGCAACAACAGATGGTGTTGTTCTTTTTCCTTCGCTGTTTATAATGACTGCCGGCTCGTTACCCTCCATTACAGCCACGCAGGAGTTGGTTGTTCCAAGGTCAATACCTATTATTTTTCCCATAATCTGATTATATTTTTAATTGTTTATTTTGCTTTGTTCATGGTAGTATCTAAGATTGTGCCAATCAGGAAAAACTGACAAGCTGTCATAAAAATGGTTTACAAATAATAATAAATAATTGTATAGCTTTGTGGCTCCATAAATTTAAAAGATAACAGAGATGTCAGTAGAGGGTAAAAACCGAATCATTACAACACAGAGGTTGCTTGAGATGAAGGCAAAAGGGGAGAAGATAGCTATGCTTACAGCATACGACTATACATCTGCCAGAATTGTTGACGAGGCCGGAATAGATATTATTCTTGTAGGAGACTCTGCCGCAAATGTGATGGCAGGTCACGAGACAACACTGCCCATAACTCTGGATCAGATGATCTATCATGCCCAGAGTGTGGTAAGGGCTGTAAAGAATCCTATGGTTGTTGTAGATATGCCTTTCGGGACATATCAGGGAGACTCCAAGCAGGCAGTCTTTAGTGCCATAAAAATCATGAAAGAGTCAGAAGCTGATGCACTTAAGGTTGAGGGTGGGGCAGAGATTCTGGAGTCACTAAGGAGAATACTATCTACAGGTATTCCTGTGATGGGCCACCTTGGATTAACTCCCCAGTCAATACATAAATTTGGAACATACAGTGTGAGAGCAAGAGAGGAGGAGGAGGCCAAAAAGCTAATTGAGGATGCCATTGCTCTGGAAGAGGTGGGGTGTTTTGCAATTGTTCTGGAGAAGATTCCTGCAGAGTTAGGGGCCAAAGTCGCCTCTTGTGTGAAGATTCCAATTATTGGAATTGGAGCCGGAAACGGAGTGGATGGGCAGGTTCTTGTAATGCACGATATGCTTGGAATCAACAAGGAGTTCTCTCCAAGATTTCTAAGACGATATCATAATCTATATGAAGAGATGTTGAAAGCTTTCCGGAATTACATTACAGATGTTAAAAGCGGCGATTTCCCTAATGAGAATGAGCAGTACTAATACTTACTAAATGAATAGCTCAGATATATTATACGAAGATAATCACCTTATTATTGTGAATAAAAAGGTGGGGGAGATAGTGCAGGGCGATAAGACTGGAGATGAACCTCTTAGTTCAATTGTTGCAAAATATATAGCTTTAAAGAGCGGAAAACCGGGGGATGCATTTATAGGGGTTCCCCACAGATTGGACAGACCTGTAAGCGGAGCAGCAATCTTTGCAAAGACATCAAAAGGTCTTGAGAGAATGAATGAACTCTTCAGATGCGGAGATGTACGTAAAATATACTGGGCAATAGTAGCAAAGATGCCAGAGCAGGAGGAGGGAGAGCTTATTCACTATCTGCTAAGAAATGAAAAGCAGAACAGATCTTATGCATACAAAAAACCCGGAAACGGAACAAAAGAGGCAAAGCTTAGATACAGAGTAATAACGGGTAGTGATAACTATTTTCTTCTTGAAATAGAGCTTCTTACCGGAAGGCACCATCAAATCAGATGTCAGCTCTCTGCAATTGGCTGCCCTATAAAGGGAGACCTTAAGTACGGAGCACCAAGATCTAATCCGGATGGAGGGATCTCACTACATGCACGAAGTATAGAGTTTACACATCCTGTAAAAAAGAGCAGGATTTTTGTGGAGGCAAAACCCCCTGAAGATAGTTTGTGGAACTATTTTCTAAAGTCACTTTCGGTAATCAAACCCTAAAAGCAGACATATCAATTCCGGAATTCTCCGCTTCACGAATCTGAGTTGAAGAGATCTCAATAAGCGGGGCTCTTAGAATCTTGCATCCATACTTAACGCAAAGCTCTTCGGTATCATATCCGCTTCTGGGATAAACCCAAAAGGTATTCTCCATAAGTAACTCTTCCCATTTGTGCCATTTTTCAATAATTGCAAGGTTATCTGCACCTATGATTGGGATAAAATCAATATCCGGCTCAAGGAAGCGAAGATTTCTCAATGTATTTATTGTATAGAGAGGAGGTGGCATAGAGTACTCAACATCGCTCACTATCACCTTTCTGCCGGGGAGATTTCTCTTTACAGCTTCTGTTACATACTCTAATCTCTCTTTTGCACTATTGGCATATGCCTTACCTTTCAAGGGGTTTCTCGGGCTTACAACAAGTCTTAGCTGATCCAGATCGGTACAGTTAAGCAGAAACCGGCATATAGAGATGTGACCTATATGCATCGGATTGAAAGAACCAAAATATAACCCGGTCTTCATTATCTATTGTAAAAATCTCTTACAACTCCCTCTGCCTCTTTAAGGCAGCTCTCAAGATTATCGTTTATTAGAATTTTATCAAATTTGTCAGAGAAACTTATCTCTGTCGCTGCCTTTGCAACTCTCCTCTCTATTGACTCGGGTGTCTCTGTCCCTCTCGCCAATAGTCTCTCCCTGAGAATATCTACTGCAGGGGGCATTATGAAAACAGAGAGAGCATTCCCTCCATAGAGTCTTTTGAGATTAATGCCTCCCTTAACATCAATATCAAAAACGGCTATTTTACCTTCACTGTAAATCCTATCTACTTCGCTATGAAGCGTACCATAGAAAAAATCTTTATAGACCTCTTCATACTCAACAAAATCACCTTTCTTAATCCTCTCCCGGAACTCATCCGGAGTGAGAAAGTAGTACTCTACTCCATTTTGTTCGTCACCCCTGGGTAATCTGGATGTTGCAGAGACAGAGAAGCCAAGATAGGGGAACATATGCATAAGATGTTGAACAACTGTGCTTTTACCTGCACCGGAAGGGGCAGAAAATATAAGGACTTTTTTACTATGACTGCTCATAAAGGTGCTCTTCTGATTTAACTTTGGAGAAATCTTTTATAAACTCTGCCAATTTTTGGGTGCAACATTTTAAGAATTTTTCACCCTTTTCCGGAGTGGACAAAGCTGGATTCCCAACTCCAGTATCATCCGTAATATAGATCCACCTTCTAGGTGTCCATGCCCATTTTTCACGAAAACCCCTTATCTTCATCTTTCTCTCTGCACCCTCACCTGCTACACTAAGCGGGCTTACCAGATCCGGTGCAATAGATTGCATACAAGATGTCTCCAACTCTCCGGCATGATCTCCCGGATTGTCAAAATAGTCATTTTCGTTGCATATCTTCCACCAGTTAACCGAGCACATCATGATATCGGGATACTCAAGTGAGAGCTCCCGTATTATGGGCTGAAAAGAGTTTCCACCGTGGCCGTTGACTATTATCAATCTATCTATATTGTGTGATTCCAGAACAAAGAGAATATCGCTGAGTATGGAGAGCTGTGTAGAGGGGTTGATATTCATACATAACTTCACCTCCATCTGACCGGAGTTGACTCCGTATGCTATCGAGGGGAGAACAATCGCCCCTGCACCCTCCCTGTTGGCCATCTCTGCTGCCTCTTCGGCAACTCTCTCCGATAGTATTGTGTCGGTTCCGTATGGCAGATGATAGTTGTGCGCCTCGGTTGCTCCCCAGGGAAGCAGAGCCACTTTTATTTTGGCTTTCTCTATCTCTTTCCAGGTACTCTCCTTAAGTTTGGCTGTTTTCATATCCGTGCAATTTATGCAAAGTTACCCTTTTTTGTTAAAATTTGTTGCTATTTTTGCAGCCGGAGAGATTCCTGCACGATTTTTGTCATTATTCGATAATTATTCAGAAATTATTTTTTCTAACTGGAATTCTCTATACTGCAGTAAATTATTCAAACATAACTGATTATGATTTCATACAAAGAATTGGGCCTTGTAAACTCTAAAGAGTTATTTGCAAAGGCTGTGAAGGGTGGATATGCAATACCTGCTTTCAATTTTAATAACCTCGAGCAGATGCAGGCAATTGTTGCAGCATGTGTTGAGACTAAATCACCTGTGATTTTACAGGTATCCAGCGGCGCAAGAAAATATGCAAACCAGACGCTTCTTCGTTATCTTGCTCAGGGAGCCGTAGAGTATGCAAAAGAGCTTGGAGCAGAGATTCCGATTGTTCTTCATCTGGATCACGGAGATTCATTTGAGCTATGCAAATCCTGCATAGATATGGGCTTCTCATCTGTGATGATTGACGGCTCTCACCATAGTTTCGAAAAAAACATTGAACTAACCAAACAGGTTGTAGAGTATGCACATGCTCACGGAGTGACAGTTGAGGGAGAGCTTGGAGTTCTTGCCGGTGTAGAGGACGAAGTATCTGCCGAGCATCACACATATACTCAACCGGAGGAGGTAGAGGAGTTTGTATCGCGTACAGGTGTGGACTCTCTGGCTATATCAATCGGAACATCACACGGCGCATTCAAATTCAAACCGGGACAAGATCCGGAGATAAGACTGGACATTCTTCAGGAGATAGAGAAAAGGATACCTGGCTTCCCTATCGTACTTCACGGAGCATCTAGCGTGCCTCAGGATGTGGTTGCAACTATCAATAAATATGGCGGTAAGCTGGAGGACTCTATTGGAATTCCGGAAGATCAGCTTCGTAAAGCAGCAGCCAGTGCAGTATGTAAAATAAACATCGATTCCGATGGACGTCTTGCTATGACAGCAGCAATTAGAAAAGTGTTTGCAGAGAAGCCGGAAGAGTTTGATCCACGCAAATATTTAGGACCTGCAAGAGATTCATTGAAAGAGCTTTATAAGCATAAAATACTCAATGTTCTCGGTTCAAACGATAAAATGTAATATTTGATTTTCATTAATCCGGATCAATCTGGAGAGAATTCTTATAAACCTCAAGAGCCCGTTCGCGGGCTTTTTTGTGTTCTATAACAGGAGCAGGGTATTCATTAGATCCGGAATCATCTCCCGTATTAACAGCTTCCGGCACCCATTTTTTTATATACTCCATTTGAGGATCAAACCTCTTAGTCTGCTCCCAAGGATTGAATACTCTAAAGTAGGGAGCAGCATCGCAACCACAACCTGCTGCCCATTGCCAGTTCCCGTTGTTTGACGAGAGGTCGTAATCGAGCAGTTTCTGAGCAAAGTAAGCCTCTCCGACCCTCCAATCTATAAGGAGATGCTTAATTAGAAATGATGCAGTAATCATTCTCACTCTGTTGTGCATCAGTCCTGTTTGGTTTAGCTCCCTCATCCCGGCATCAACAATAGGGTATCCGGTGGTTCCGTTGCACCACCTCTCAAGCTCTGCAGCATCGTTTCTCCATTGAATAAACCTATACTTTTTCTTGAAAGGTTCATCGGTAACATAGGGAAAGTGAAACATAATCATCTTGAAAAACTCTCTCCATATTAACTCATTAAGCCATACTCTGTTTTTTTCCAATGCAATAGCAACCAGCTCCCGGGTGCTCACAGTGCCAAATCTCAGATGTGTGCTAAGCATAGAGGTTCCCCTCAATGCCGGAAAGTTACGGGTTAAATGGTATGAGGAGATTATCTCGCTTGAGAATCCATCTTGCCAGGGCAACACTACTCCCGAGAGTTCAAGATCAGTTTTTTTAAACCCAATCTGCTTTAGAGTGAGTAGCCCAATACAGGGCTCATCTTTATTATGCCCGACACCAGCGGAAGAGCCGTTAAGAAGGTTTTTAAGAGTCTCAAGAGATATGAAATTATCTATATGATTAGCAGTATTGTATGGTCTTAGTGATTCATCTTTAGTTATAGAGAGTGCCTCTGTCCACTTTTTTGAATAGGGTGTAAAGACAGTATAGGGAGATCCGTCTGACTTAAGAATCTCTCTCTTCTCAAAGATTACCTGATCCTTTACTCTTACCAGTTTTGCTCCCAATTTATTGAGAATAGTCTCAATTTTGTTATCTCTCTCAATGGCATATGGCTCATAATCTTCATTACAGTAGACTGTTACTATGTTAAAAATAGATAGCAGCTTTTCAAAAACCTTCACAGGATTGCCGTTTACGGTTAAAAGGGAGGAGCCGTTGTGGGATAGAGTCTGTTGGATGGCAGAGAGAGCCCTGTGAATAAAATCAACTCTTTTGTCTCCTGTCTCTGCTGTGTTGGCATCTGTCATTTTAAGTGAATTTATAACAGACCCTGTTTCAATTTGTAATTTGATATTGTCCAGAATTTGAGTATCAAAAATAAAAAGGGAAACGACCGGCAATCCGCTGCACAACGCTTTGTATAGTGCCGCATTGTCGTTAATCCTTAAATCTCTTCTGAACCAGTGTATTGCAATTTTTAGCTTATCCATAAACAAATTTAACCATTTTTTTCCTCTTTCGTAAATTGGATTTTTATATCTTTATTGTAATCTAAATTTCTATTATGGCTAAGTTATTTTCACAAAAAACCAACAGATCATTTTACCTGTTTATGGCATCTGTAGGATGTAGCCCGCTTTTTGCCCAAAGCAGTAATGCTCAAAATGGAAGCGAACCTCGTAAAGGAGAGGGTAAACCACTCAACATAGTCTACATTATGTCGGATGACCACTCTTACCAGACAATTAGCTGCTACGATAACCGGTTTATTAAAACTCCAAATATAGATAGATTGGCAGCTTCCGGGGTAAGATTTACCAACAGCTTTGTAACCAATTCAATATCCGGACCCAGCAGGGCATGTATGCTGACAGGTAAATTTTCTCATAAAAACGGAATGACCACAAATGCAACCCGGTTCGACAGCACTCAGGTCACTTTTCCAAAATTATTACAGAGTGCAGGATATCAGACAGCCATTTTTGGCAAATGGCACCTAAAGAGTGAGCCCTCCGGTTTTGACAAATGGGAGGTTCTTGTAGGTCAGGGTCAGTATTTTGACCCAATCTTTATTGTTCCGGAAGGGAGAGTAACTCATAAAGGTTATAGTACCGATGTTATTACAGATTTAAGTATCAATTGGCTTGAGAGCGACAGAGACCCCAATCGTCCATTCTGCCTTATTGTACACCATAAGGCACCTCACAGGAATTGGATGCCAAACACAACAGATATAGATCTGTTCGAAGATGTCACTTTTCCAATCCCGGAGACCTTTTATGACGACTACCAAGGGAGGCAGGCTGCAGCTGTTCAGGAGATGAGTATAGCAGGAGATGAGTTGGATTATGCATTCGATTTAAAGCTCAATTCAGATGAGATAAAGACCAGACTTAAAGAGAATCTTACATTTGCATTAAGAAGACTTGATCCCCAACAGAGATTGGAGTGGAACAGGGTGTATGACTCTGTCTTGAATGATTTTCAAATGAGAGACCTCAAAGGAAGAGAGCTGGCAGAGTGGAAATTCCAGAGATATATGAAAGATTACCTTAAGTGTATAAAATCACTTGACGATAATATTGGCAGATTGATGGGTTATCTCAAAGAGAACGACCTGCTAGAGAATACTATCATTATTTATACATCAGATCAGGGGTTCTATATGGGAGAGCATGGTTGGTTCGATAAACGTTTTATGTATGAAGAGTCTTTAAGAACTCCTCTGATTGTTCAACTTCCGGCTGGTAGGGGAGATCTTCTAAAGAGAGGGGATATAGATCAGTTTGTGCAGAACATTGATTATGCACCTACAATTCTTGAACTTGCAGGAGTAACTATTCCGCAAGATATTCAGGGGGAGTCATTTGTGCCACTTTTAAAAGGCAACAGGCCTAAAAATTGGAGAAAATCTATCTACTACCACTATTTAGAATACCCTGCAGAGCATGCAGTAAGAAGGCATTACGGTGTAAGGAGCAGTCGTTACAAACTTATAAAGTTCTATGGTCATGATATTGACGCATGGGAGCTTTTTGATCTTAAAAACGATCCAAATGAGCTCCAAAACATCTATACCCATCCCGGGAAAAGATGGGTTAAACGAAAGTTGCATCGGGAGCTGACCAGATTAATGGTCAAATATGAAGATAGTGTAGTGCTATAATCAGGTAAAGATTATTTGGGTATTGCTACCACCGGCCATCTCGTAAAATTCACCAATGGTTAGTACTCCTTTAACATGATCGCAAAGATCCTCTTTTTTCAGTTTGAACATATCCATTGCAAGCTTACAAGCATAGATCTCTCCGCCTCCTGCAGTTATCATATCCATAAATTCATCTACAGGGGGTATGTCCAGCTTATCCATCTCTCGCTTCATCATTGCAGATACACCTGCCTCAACTCCGGGAAGAGCTCCTAAAAGAGTAGGAAAAGGCAGGTTACCCGGCATCCTTAAGGCCGGATTCCCCACTGTTGCTGTTTTGAGACTCTTCATCTGGCTCTTTGTTATTGCATCTAGGCCAAAAAAAGTAAAAAAGAGCTTTGCCTCAATACCCTCCATTACAGCCCCATTTGTCATAACCAGTGCTGCGTAAACATCTTCTATTGTACCTTTTGCACATATAATGCACACCTTCTTTAAAGGAGAGTCACCTGAATTTGTCATAACTATTTATATTTAAATTAAATACAACTACTTGGTTTTGGTATGCCGGCTATTTTTGTCGCTTTTTTTAAAGGTGCGCCGGGGAAAAGAGCATAGAACTCTTTTACATCTACAATCCCTGATTTATTGATAGAGCGGATAGAGAGAGCATCTCCGGAGCTGTGTCTTGATCGGAGAAATTCCAGAATTGCTAAGTGTTTGTCGGTTAATTCTATCCCCTCATCTTTTGCAACAGCTGCGGCAACTTCTCTGTTCCACTGAGTTGAATCGGTAAAATATCCCTCGTCATTTACATCAATTGTGTGTCCTGCATAATTTTTTTGTGCCATATCATTTTTATTTAAATTGTTTTACAATACAAGCTATTATTGTGGTCTTTTTTTACAACACATAGACATATGAGAAGTTACAGGAAGGTCATGTCCTCTTAAAAGTAAATTCCAGTACATCCATTTAAAGAATAGCTTTCCATAGTAATTAAGTCGCGTGTCTTTAAGTAATCCAAATGGACCAATTATATAGGGATACCGACCCGGTAGCGGCTCTGTGTCGTAATTGAAATCAATTAGTGTCCCTTTTTTGTCTGATGTAACAATGTAGCAGTTTGCATGTCCATCAAATTTTGCAGTCATTGGCTCTCCCTTAATTGCACTCAACAAGTTTGCCTCAAGAATATCTCCTGCAAAGTGAGCTACAGATCCTGCTTTGGATGTTGGCAGATTTGCAGCATCTCCAAGCACAAAGATGTTGTCATAGCCAATTGCCTGCAATGTATGCTTATCTGTTGGAACAAAGTTAAGATCATCGCCCATTCCGCTTCTTTCAATCATATCTGCTCCCTTATTAGTAGGGATTGTTACAAGTAAGTCAAACTCTACAGATTTTCCTTCGTAATCAATTATCCTTTTCCCTTCATTATCTACCTCTGCAATATTAAAGTCCGGAACAATCTTAATGCCTTTTTTCTCCATTAGCCCACTTAACATTTTTGTAGCTATTGGCTTTGTAAAGGCTCCGGGTAGAGGCGTTACAAGGGTCAACTCTACCGAATCTCTTATACCTCTCTTTTTAAAATAACTATCTGCAAGAAAGATAAACTCAAGCGGCGCTACAGGGCATTTGAAAGGTAGTTCCGTAATGTTTACAATAATTTTTCCTCCGTCGAATGCTTTAATCCTTTCTGCAAGAGCAACTGCACCTTCAATAGTATAGAAGTCAAAAATATCTTTAAACCAAAGTTCACCCAAAAGACCCGGTGTCTCTTCCGGAGCAATTCTTGTTCCAGTGGCAATGATAAGAAAATCATATTTGAGCTCTCTGTTATCTTCTAGGATTACTCTATTCTCCTTTGGCAAGATCTTCTCAACTCTTGAGAAGATTGTCTCAACTCCACCGGGAATGAATTTAGATTTTGATTTTATAACATCTTCTTTTTTATAGATTCCGAATGGTATAAAGAGGAACCCGGGCTGATAGTAGTGCTCTCGGTTTTCGTCTACTATCGTTATGTCCCACTCTCTCCGGGAAACTTTTTTCCGGAGTTTATTTGCCATTAAAGTACCTGCTGTTCCTGCTCCTAATATCAATATATGTTTCATAGGAAAATATTGTTAATGACGATAATTTAATATGACAAATATAATATAAAAAAATAATATATTCCAAAAAATATTTATAATGGAGAATACTCCTACTTTAAAAAGCAGGTAGAAAAAACTAGGTATTAATATGAGAGAATTATCTAGAAAATATGCTGTTTCCAGAATTTAATGACGTGACTTCTGTTCCAGGCATGGCATCCAAAAGGTAATTTTTTACCTGTAAGTTTATAACAATAGTCGGGATGCTTATCAAAAGAGAATCCCAGAGCTTTAATATAATCGGGGTATTTAAAAGGAGTTTCAAGCCATCTATTTACCTCTACCGACCAGAAAACATCTTCGTTATAGAGATGATACTGTCTGGCATTTTTGTAAATATCGATGGCCTCTTTACAATTAATTGTTGCGTCGTAGTGGCTTCTTACTCTTCTAAGAGAGAGTCCTCCATTGCCTACTCTGTTATAAATTGACTGTCTGTCCGGCTTTTTGAGTTTAATATTTATCCATCTTTCAAGTTTCATATACTCCCTTATTAAAGGATACTCATATACAGCCCTCCTTACCCATGGAGCTCCAACGTAGTCGTAACCATAGTCGCACCATTGTAAAAGCTCATTCCTGAATATATATGCATCAAGTTGATGTATAAGCATATAATCATATTCAAGAAATCTTTCATAAAAAACATCTGATATCATCAGAGTGTTATAAGCTTTTATTCCATTAAAAAAATTGTCAGGGAATGATTCGAAATTGAGAGTTGGATAGAGCTCCCTAAATTTCTCCCCGGATAGAGAGTGGGGTTTTACTATTGTAACAGGGAAGCTGCCTAAAATATTCATTAACCGTGCAAGAGAGAGATGCTCATCGGCAGAGAGTCTATCTGTATACACAGGAATTACTACAATCACTCTTTTTTTATCTGTATGTTCCATTTTCTACAAAAACTGTTTATATATCAGCCAGAAAGACATTCCAAAGACTGCAGTGGCTACCAAATAATTTACTAATGCAGCACCCCATTTAAATGCAAAACGTGCTGCAACTACTGCTCCCGCTACATTTCCAACAGCATATATAAGTGCAACAGGCCAGTTTATCTGACCGTACCAGATAAAAATAGCTAATGCTAACGGAGTATATAATAACACAGCAAACTGTTTAATACCATTAGAACGTAGCATATCCAGCCCAAGAAAATAGAAGGATCCAAATATTATTAGTATCCCGACACCAGCATGGGTAAAACCTCCATAAGCGCCTATTAATAAAAATATAAAAAATTGCATCGGTCCAAACTTTCCCGGATCACACCGAAATAGATTTTTTTTATTACTGATCTTGTCTATTCTGTGATTATATATAAGCAGTAAAGCCATACAAGGAAGCATTACACCCATTACGATCTCCATAATCTGAGGGTTCACCAGAGCTGCGAAGTTTGCACCCACAATAGAGCCGATTGATATTGGTATCGCAACTTTTGATGAGAGTTTTATATCAATAAGTCCTCTCTTTTTAAAGAGGAAAGATGAGGCAGCAAACTGAGCGATAATACCAACACGTGTTGTTCCGTTTGCTACATTAATAGGCATACCCATTGCCATAAACAGTGCATAGGAGAGGGCAGATGCCATTCCAGCAAGTGTGTTTATAAAACCGACAATAAAACCGACAGAGATTAGTATTGTTATCATCTCAAAAGAGAAGGGGTTGGAATTGAGCAGAAAATCTGCAATACTCTTAATCACTTGACTGATTTTTTATTAAGGGTTCGGAATACAAAATTTATATACAAATATTTAAAAAAGAGACCAAAATTACAATATTAAATT
Organism: Bacteroidales bacterium; assembly: GCA_030695305.1. Lineage (GTDB taxonomy): Bacteria > Bacteroidota > Bacteroidia > Bacteroidales > UBA932 > Bact-08. The sequence goes on along the minus strand of JAUYTB010000040.1, from coordinate 1,043 downwards.
GAAATTATGCCATTTTGTCGTATTGTTCTTCGTGGCAAATATTTTGTGGCTATCTTTGCGGATCACAAAATTGAAATAATTGTAAAATAATATAAGGGATGAAGAGACATAAAGCTGATAGTGAGCTTCATAATGAGGCAGATGAGGTTAAAGAGCCAATAATTGATGATTCGGCAAAAGAGAGTTTAAATGTTGACCAAAAAGAAGTTGAAGAGGAAAAAGGAGTAGAGGGTACTCCGGAGTCGGCTGAAATAAACCGGCTTAATGATAAATATTTGAGGTTAGCGGCCGAGTTTGATAACTTTAGGAGAAGAACTCTCAAAGAGAAGCAGGAGCTGATTCTTACAGCCGGTGAGGATATAATAGTTGGAGTCTTACCAGTACTTGACGATTTTGAAAGGGCGCTTGATATGCTCAATAAAGCTGATGGTGACAACTCAACCGCAATTGAAGGCACAGACCTTATATATAATAAGTTGCTAAGTTTTCTCACTTCAAAGGGACTAAAGGTAATTGAAGCCCAAGGAGGTGAGCTGGACACCGATTTTCATGAGGCAATAGCGCAGATTCCTGTTGAGGAGAAGAAGAAGAAAAACAGAATAATTGATGTGGTTCAAAAGGGTTATACTCTTAACGGAAAAGTTATTCGCTTTGCAAAAGTGGTTGTTGGTCAATAAAATATAAAAATGGCAAAAAGAGATTATTACGAAGTACTGGGAGTTTCCAGAGATGCATCTGCAGATGAGATAAAAAAATCTTATCGAAAAATGGCCATTAAGTACCACCCGGATAAAAATCCGGGAAACAAAGAGGCCGAAGATAAATTTAAAGAGGCCGCTGAAGCTTATGATGTGCTTAGTAACCAAGATAAAAAGGCGCGATATGACCAGTTTGGTCACTCGGGACTTAATGGTAACGGGGGGTATAGCGGTGGCGGATTCTCTATGGATGATATTTTCAGTCAGTTTGGAGATATTTTTGGCGGACACTTTGGAGGTTTCAGCGGTTTTGGAGGCTTCGGATCATCTTCCAGAGGTGGCAGA
>JAUYTB010000030.1 GCA_030695305.1 Bacteroidales bacterium | reverse complement strand
GCATAATATCAAGGAGTTAGCCCTTTTTAGGATTTTAACTTAACTTATTGTATAGCAATAAGATAGCAAACAATCTCAGAGCTGAATTAGCCCATGGGGAGAATGGCGTTCCTGCTGTGAGAATTGTATGAGAATTGTCTTTGGCAGAGTTTGATTTATATGGTTATTAATAAGATAGATGAAAAACGCAGTTTTCCATAAATGGAAAATTGTCATTTTTATGTATCAGCATGTTAATTAGTTACCTTAATCTCTGCCAAAGCTCCCTCTGCCACAATCCTTGCCAAGGTCTCCCCTCAAGCCACAAAAGTCGTCAAAGTCCACAACCCTTGCCAAGGTCCCCCTTTTTTTTATTACCTTCGTCGGCTTAAACTTAACCACTTAAACTATAATGTCACATAATCAGGAGATTCGTGAAAAGATGCTTCTTGAAAGAGCTGGTAATAATGATGAATTTCATATATCCAATCATCAGAATGATCAAGATTCTATTGATATACTACGCTATTTTCAGGTATTGTGTATTCATAAATGGATTTGTGCCTCTATTTTTCTAGTTATCTTATCTTTAATTACATATTACTTTTATATTCAACCAAAGTTCTACACAAGTGAGTTTGAAATCTTTCATAACGAATCAATAAAGGAGTTTATAATAGAGTCAGATGTTCCGGTTATTAAATCAAACTTCGATAAGATATTCTGGCTAAGCAAGATGCGTTCTAATGAACTTAATAATTTAACACGTAAAAATTCCGGTCTTCCATACTCCACTACCCAACTTGCCTCCAAGATAAACGTAGAGATTAAAGAGACAAAAGGGAGCACTACCCCAATTTTTAAAGTAAAAATCACCTCTTATAACAGCACAGATATACCAATAATTATTTCGGCGTTTGTAAAATCGATAAATGAGTTGCTGGTTAAAAACCAGATAGACAACTCTATGTCTTTAATTCAATTCCTTACCAACCAAATTGAAGAGAGTAACAATAAAATCGGGCAGATAGAGAGAAGAATTTTAAGAGAGAATCCCGATAGTGTCTTTTTGGTAAGAGACTACTCCAAGATGGCTTCAGAACTAGAGAGCTTCAGGGCCGCTCTCCTTAACTCGCAAATAGACCTCTCATCGGTAAAAGCATCCAGAATCCGAACTGAGTCCGAACTTAATAATCTGGATGGTACTGTTGTAAACGAAACAGCCTTATCCGAACCTCTTAAAGTTCAGCTTATGAACTTACAGGTAGATCTTGCAAGATCCCTCACCAAAAACAGAGAAGAGCACCCCACTATTAAATCATTGAGAGATAATATCGAACAGGTGCAAAAACTTCTAAAAGACAGCATTCAGCACCAAATGCAAATCTCAAACTACATTCAGAATCCACTCAAAATGCAGCTGATGAGTAAATTGCTCGACATGAAACTCAATGAGATATCCCTTGAAACAAAAGTCATATCACTTCAACAAGTAATTACAGACTACGAGCGTTTAATAATGCCCGACACATCAAATTGCAAAAATAATTTCTATAAAGATAGAGAGCTGTTAACTCAGACCATAAACATCCTCAACACAAAACTTATAGAAGCTCAGTCAGCAACACATGGCAATATAAGCAGATTCATACTTATAGATGAACCGTTAGAGCCAAAAAACCCGGCAAACCGACCACTTATCTTCTATTTTTTAATCGCAATCTTTGGAGGAGCTGCAGTCGGAGTGGGTGCGATAGTATTATATGATCTGCTAGATAATAGAATAATGCTGGTTGGAGATTACGAAAAATTCTTTACAAATGTCCCTGTATCAGGAGTTATAATGCATAACTCTAAGATAAATGACAAAATGCACTCCCTTCTCTATTCCGAAGATGAGACAAACGAAATCAATGAAGTTGGAGATATCATACTAGATATCAAACGATCTCTAAAAACAGGAAATAAAGTATTCTCTATCTCCAGTCCATCAAGATTCGAAGGGAAAAGCATTGTAACATTATATCTGGCTATCTCCCTGGCAAAAAAAGGGCTTAAAGTACTCTTGGTAGATATGGACTTTTACGGCCCAAAACTATCAAAAAAATTGGACCAACATACAAATCCGGGAGTTATAGACTATATGCTGGGCGACATCTGCCTGGAGACACTATTTCAAAATAAACTCATTCCAAACCTGACAGTTACACCGGCAGGCAGAACAAAAACCCCAGCAAAATTCTCTTATGACAGCAAATCAATCTCCGAATTCATTAGTGTCTCAAAACAGATGTACGACGTTATACTTTTTGACACTCCCGCAGTACTTATTATACCGGACGTTGTACACCTGCTGGAGCAATCAGATAATATTCTGCTGGTTGCAAGACTATCAAAGACAACAAGAACTATCTTCACAAAATTTCTAAAGGTCATAAGTGAAAACCGGTCAAAAATTTTGGGAACAATATTGAATGATGTAAAGAGGAGCTCAATAAACAGCTATACAGATAAATATGTCATGTATAAATATGACTATAAATATAGCCACTACGACTAAACTCTCTGCCGTTTAAATAATTACAGACCAGAGCATATGACACAACAACAAACCAAAAGAGGCGGAAGTAAATATAAAAAAAGAAAAGCAGCATTCTGGAGTGCCATTATAGCTTCGGTTATACTTTTTGCTCTCTCCCTTTTTGTTCTGCCGCTCTTTTCCATCAAAGAGGATGTCAAAACAGTAAGAGCAGGTATATGCGGAGAGGTTAACAGGCCGGCAGTTTACAACATCCCGGATGGAGCAGATCTGGCAATGCTCATAAAAACTGCAAAGGGATTAACCTATAGGGCAGATATCTCAAATACAGACCTAAACAAAATAATTCTAAATGACACAATTTACCATATATCTGCAAAACCTAATTCCAATACACAAGAGCCACTCTCAGCAACAGTATCGCAGCTGCTAGTTAATGAGCAGAAACCTACACTTGCGGCAACAATAGCACAAGAGACTCAAATGCAAGAGATTGAGATAATATCTATGCTATATGTGGGACTCCCGACGCTCTTTATTGTAATTAACTACTACCCGTCTATTGGCAGATTAAGCATGACAAATATCCCCCATAACACTCTTTTTTTGTACACAAATGAGCGCCTTATAGATATTTTCTTGACCTTAGGAACAGACCCGACTCTTAAGCTTTTGGAAAACAGACTCAAGCAAAAAATTGACTACTATATCATACAGGACAGATCTTCATTTATCACATTGATAGATATACTGGGTGGAGTGGAGGTCAATATAGATGAGCCATTTTCTCAAGAGTATAGAATAAAAGATGGTCCGGGAGTATTAAATGGATTTATGTCATGGGAGTTTATTAGATTCCTGGATTTTAGACGTATAAAAAGAGATATCAGGCCAGATAACTTTTCTATACAGTCAAACGAGTTAGAGCTTGCATATGAGATGCGCCATCACAGGCAAAGGCAGATTTTAACGGGTATGAGAAGCTCATTTGGCAAAGCTTCTGCAAATAATCAGAGTGAGCTAATAATC
>JAUYTB010000026.1 GCA_030695305.1 Bacteroidales bacterium | reverse complement strand
TATTATTCATTAACTAAGCGATTCTCACAGCAGGAACGCAATTCTCCCCACGGGCTGAATAATAAACCCTTAGCACAAGTAGGGCAAACTCAGCCGCAAGTAGCGAACTTGTGAGCGGATGAGGATGGACGTTGCCCGTTGTGCTAAGGGTTTATAAGCCCGTAACGTGTAGGAAAAGCGTTCCTGCTGTAAGATCCACATTTGCATGCAAGGTCCACAACCCTTGCCAAGGTCTCCTACTTCGCTATTGTCATTTCGTCAATGAGATGTTTTGCATTTCCATACTTCTCAATAATAAAGAGTATGTAGCGAACATCAACATTTATACATCTCTGGAGAGTTGGTTCAAAGATAATATCACCACTCATTGCCTCCCAGTTACCGTCAAAAGCGCATCCGATTAGTTCACCTTTTGCATTTAGAACAGGACTTCCGGAGTTTCCTCCAGTTATATCGTTATTAGATATAAAGGCCACAGGAAGTTCTCCGTTTGCCATAGCATACTGGCCGTAATCTCTTGCTTTGTGAAGTTCTTTAAGTCTCTCAGGAACAACAAACTCCCAGTTGTTTGGATCTTCCTTCTCCATAACACCGTTTAGTGTAGTGATATAATCATAGATTACAGCATCTTTTGGAGAGTAATCCATCACCTGACCGTAAGTCAGACGCATTGTTGAGTTAGCATCAGGATACATCGCCTGCCCCTTCTTCATCTCAAGCTGACCAGCAATATAAGCTTTATGACCATCTGCATAAGTGGCATTTGCCTTAGCCAGCTGAGCATTTAGTTTAGGCATAAGTTCAAAGATGCTTCTGCCCACCGCAAGAGCAGGGTCGTTGATAAGAGCATCAGGATTTCCGTTAATGGCGTTATCTATACTAGCTTTTGAGGTGAATACTGAGTTGCTAAAGAGATCATCTACAAAAGCATCAATATCACCACCGAATTTACTCTCAATTGTAGCGAAGAAAGATGGTCTGTGACCCTCTTTTACCTTATCTTTGTACACCTTTATAAGCGCTTTTGCCACTTTACGGTCGGTAGGTTCCGAATAGTTTACAAAGAAGTTCACGATTCTTGCCTCCAGAGCTTTTGCAGCTTTAACAGCAGCATCTTTATCCCCCTTAGCAAAAGCATCTGCAACCGGAGCGTAATGGTTAGCAACAGCAGTAAGCTCAATATTGCCTAACGCCTCCTGAAGATACCTAAGCAGATAAAGAGTCTCGGCCCTGGCAGCAACAGCTGTGTTGATACCTTCTAGAGCTTTACCATACTTCTCAACTCTCTTCTTATCTTTGTTTACCCACTCTGCAAAGCTCTTCTCCTCCTGAGCACGACGCTCCTGAACATTCAGTTTTGCAAAAGTCTCGTTCATACCTATTGCCTTCTTCCAGAAATTGGACGATCCGGCATACTTACTAGAGTACTGAAGACGAATCTTAGGATCTGCAACCATGTCATTCATAAGTACATCCTGACGGATACCTCTTACATAAATAGAGATAGCGTTTGTGATTTCGCTAGTCTCCTTAACCTCTGACGAAGTCATAAAACGGCTAGTTCTGCCCGGATATCCAAGAATCATGGCAAAATCACCCTTCTCTACACCTTTTATAGATATTGTAAGGTGTTTTTTAGGGATATATGGCTTGTTATCTGCAGAGTATTGAGCAGGATTGTTGTCTTTATCGGCATAAACGCGAAAAATAGCAAAGTCACCTGTATGTCTTGGCCACATCCAGTTATCTGTATCTGCACCAAATTTACCTATAGATGAAGGGGGTGCGCCAACAAAACGAACATCATTAAAAGTCTTTGTAACTACAAGATAGTAACTGTTTCCACCATACATGGTGGTGACCCTTGCAGCGAGAAACTTATTGTCACCTACCGCTTTTTTTGTAATCTCTGAGATTGCATCTGCAATGGCTTTTTGCTTCTCATCTGCAGTTTTGCTCTTTTTAGCTGCCTTCTCTATCTCCTTTGTAACCTCGGTAAAGCTTTCAAGGAATGTTACCGAAAGACCCGGAGATGGAAGCTCCTGCTCCCGGCTCATAGCCCAGAATCCGTGCTGAAGATAGTCATTATCTACAGAGCTTAACCTCTGAATTACTCCGTATCCGCAGTGGTGATTTGTAAGGAGAAGACCCTCTCCTGATATTATTTCACCTGTACATCCGCCACCAAAGTGTACGATTGCATCCTTAAGACTTGTGTTGTTGATATCATAGATCTCCTTGGCTGTAAGCTTAAGACCCATTTCAGACATCTTTTTGATATTCAGCTTCTCTATCAACGGAAGCAGCCACATCCCCTCGTCAGCTCTCAGTGGGCTAAGAGATAGAAGAATGGCAAATAATAATAACAGTCCGGTTTTTTTCATTTTTTATTACTAAATTTACTTGATTTGTTTGACTTAAGACAAAGATAAATAAATCTGCCATTTCTAAGTAATCGGGTATGACAAAAGTTCTCATTATAGTGGATAAATTCAAGGGTAGTCTCACTGCCCGGGAGGCATCGTCGGCTATTGCCAGAGGTCTGCTATCTGCTGTCCCGGATCTTGATATTGAGCAAGTTCCCCTTGCAGATGGTGGCGAAGGGACATTGGAGGCGGTAGAGATGTTTGGAGATGAGAGAATATTAGTAAACTCCATAGACCCTTTGGGCAGAAAAATTGAGGTACCTGTTCTTCGTACAGGTGAGAGGATACTATGCGAGATGGCAAAATCCACAGGTTTGCATCTCCTTTCAAAAGAGGAAAGAAACCCCATAAATACAACCAGTTATGGCCTTGGTATGGTTTTTAAAGAGGTTGCGCAGATGGGATATAAGAGTATTCTTATGGGTATCGGAGGCAGTGCAACAAACGATGCAGGGACGGGAATGCTTGAAGCGTTGGGATACCATTTTGTCGATAGTGAGGGCAATAATTCTAGAAGGGGCTCATATATGACCGGAGCAGATCTTATAAACATAGCAGGGATTGATGACACATCTGTACCGGCCTATATAAGGAAGTTGAAGATTGAGGTTGCTTGTGACGTAAGAAACCCGCTTACCGGACCATGCGGAGCGAGTCATGTTTATGGCCCGCAAAAGGGTGCATCTGTACAAGATATTGAATCTCTTGAGAGTGGAATGCAAAACTTTGTAAAAGTTGTAGCACGATATCTGGGAAGAGATCTCTCTGATATACCGGGAGCAGGAGCTGCAGGAGGTGTCGGTTATGCCCTCGCGGCATTTATGGATGCAAAGCTTTTAAGCGGATGGAGGGTTTTGTTCGATTTTTTGGATATCGAATCAAAGATTGAGCAGGCAGATGTGGTGATAACAGGAGAGGGGCGCGTAGATTTACAGAGTATCTCGGGTAAACTTCTGGACGGGGTTGTTGAGATCTGTTTAAGAAAAAAGAGAAGACTGTGGGTTATTTGCGGAGACAATAAGCTTCCGGACAGAGATCTGGAGAGAATTGGAGTGGAGAGACTATTCTCTGTATCACAGTTTGAGCCATCAAAAGAGAGAGCAATTGCAAATGCAGATTACCATATCGAAAAAATTTCACAACTTGCCGCAACTTTTTTGAAGCCCCCGACGTCTAACAGGCAAACAATTAAAATTAAATAACAATGGAAGGAACATTTGCAATCATCAGCCCATTTCTTACAGCAATACTGATTATACTTATTGTGTTTATAACCAAGTATGTAAGAGAAAGAAACAGAAATCAGGTCATAATGAAGGCCATTGAGCATGGGGTGGAGTTATCACCCGATTTACTAAAGGACAGCAGAGACGAAAAGAAGAGTGACCCACTTACATCTGCACTGGTAACTATTGGAATTGGAGTTGGACTCTTTATCGCCCTCTATCTCTTCTTTAACGAGATTAAGTTCGCAGCTTTCGGGTTTATTCCGCTCTTCATAGGACTTGGACAGCTTGCCGGTTATCTTATGAGCAAAAAGCAGAACAAAGAAAATTAATAAGGATAGGTGACGAGATCGGAATTTGAACAACAGGTAAGGATAAATCAGGAGCCGTTACGGCGGTTCCTGATTAACCTCTGCTCAGGAGATGTCTCTCTTAGTGATGATATTGCCCAGGAGGCTTTTATAAAGGCATATCTCAACTTAAACTCTTTTAGCGGAAAATCAAAATTCTCCACCTGGCTATTCAGAATTGCATACAACAGTTTTTGCGACAACAAAAGGGCTGCACAACGATACACACCTGTAGAGTTAGACGAGAGGAGGTACTTTGCTAATGAGGGCACAGACGAGAAGTTTAAGAATCAGGAGCTCTATATGGCATTATCGAGACTGAATCCAAACGAACGAAGTTCGATTCTACTCTTCTATATGGAGGATAAAAGTATAAAAGAGATATCTTTGATAACAGGAATCAAAGAGAACACAGTAAAATCTCACCTTTCAAGAGCAAAGACAAATTTATCGGGATATTTAAAAAACAGAGGATATGAATGATAATAATATAAAAGAGTTCTTCGATCATCACAAGCAGAGTATCGCGGATGATGGTTTTAGCGAAAGACTTTTCGCAACTCTCGACTGTCTTCCACAACCAAAACCCGTTGTGGACAGAGGCAAAATATTAATGGCAATCTTTGCCTTTACAGGGTTTATTCTATTTGCCCTGTTTGGAGGGTATTCCGAACTAATGGATACACTTGTCTCATTAGCACCTGTGGTTGACGATATCTCTCTCTTTACTCCGCAGATGGCACTTGCAATACTATTTATCGGCTGCTCACTCTTTGCTGTAGGCAAATATGCCCTTGAGTCGGAGTAGTGAGGTGAGTAGTTGTGACAGAGATTCGCTGAGGTATATTAGCTGTATCAGAGATTCGTAGTAACAGAGTGCTACTTTGTGTGTTTGAATGTCTTTCTGTGATAATCTGTAATTCCAAATTTAATAATGGCCTCTTTATGCTCCTGTGTAGGGTAGGCCATATTTCTGCTCCATCCATATTGGGGAAACTCTTTAGAAAGCTCCCGCATATACTGGTCCCTGTAACTCTTTGCCAAAACTGACGCTGCTGCTATGCTTGCATACTTCCCGTCTCCCCCTGTAATACAGGTGTGCGGAATTTGACCATATTTATGAAACCGGTTTCCATCCACAAGTATGTGCTCCGGAAAATGGTGCAACATATCAAGAGCTCTGTGCATAGCCAAGATAGATGCATTCAGAATGTTTATGGAATCAATCTCTGCAGGTGTGGCATAGGCCACTCCATATGCAACGGCCTCCTTTTCAATTATGGGTCTAAGAATATCCCTCTCTTTTTCGGTCAGTTTTTTTGAGTCATTCAACAGGGGGTGATAAAAATCTTCGGGAAGAATTACAGCAGCTGCATAAACCGCCCCTGCCAGACAACCTCTTCCCGCTTCGTCGCATCCAGCCTCAATTAAACCTTTGTTAAGATAATTTAATAGTAGACAGCTCATTAATATTGCTTTGCTATGTTTTTCAATCTTTTCGCGAAATGTACAGTCACTCTTGATTGCCACTCTTTGCAGGAAGGGAAAAATAGAATGTGCTTCCCTCTCCCAATGTGCTTTGTGCCCAAATCCTGCCACCGTGTCTCTCTGCAAACTCTTTACAGAGCACAAGACCCAATCCGGTACCCGCTTCGTTATTTGTACCCTTGGTGGAGAAGCTATTCTCGGTACAGAAAAGACTTTTAAAAGAGTCTGGATCTATACCGATACCATTATCAGATACAGAGACTACAACCTCTTCATCTGAAAGGAGTGACTCTATTTTAACCACTCCTCCGGAAGGGGTGAATTTTATTGCATTATTGATCAGGTTCCGGATAAGTGTGCCAATCATATTCACGTCGCAGATAACAGTAATATTTTCCAGGACATTGTTAACAAGCATAATCTCTTTATTTGCAGCGTTGTTGCTCAGGGGCAAAAGAGAACTCCGGGTAAGTTCTTTTAAAAGCAGTGGTTGGGGATTGTAGGGGATTGCTCCCTGTTGCAATCTTGCCCACTCTAAGAGATCTTCCAGCAGGGCCAGGGCATTGTTGGCAGCACTATATATTAGCGTCGTATATTTTTTTAAATCACTGCACTCGGTAGCAAGGGGCATTTGGTTAATATACTCACTAAACCCAGATATTGTGCCGAGCGGACTCTTAAGGTCATGTGCTATAAT
>JAUYTB010000002.1 GCA_030695305.1 Bacteroidales bacterium | reverse complement strand
TTTGCATCTCCCTCTGCAAAATAGTGAGAGGGGCGGTGCTTTTCGCGAATATACAAGAGTGTCGTATAGATCTCACTATCATACCAACAAAGGATATTTACCATTGGCTCCCTCTCTCCCTCTTTAATCTCCAGGGTGGCAAATATCTTCTCAAAGAGATCATTTGCATCAACTGCACATGATGACTCAATCGCTATCAGTCCGTTAAAAATAGATTTAACTAATGAAACCCTGCTCTTATTAGATATAAAAATATCTTCGCGACCAAGAGATGCCAGCTCTCTCTCTATTGTAAGAAACCCTCTGTTCCCTGCCTGAAAGTGAAAGTGGTCCGGTGCAGATGCTCCACATTTGGGTCCGTTATAGAAAAGTGTATACCCTTCAAGCTCCTTTGCCAGATTTAGCATAGCGTCAAACCTGCCCGAGATAAGCTGGTCTGTATGGGCCAGAAGCGGTATTGTGAGATGGCGGGGGAAGATTGGGAACGGGTTGATAAGAACTGTATAGGGGTTTGCCTCATCTCTGTTGTTGACATACTCCAACCCTTTCTGGACTGCAGGCCTGTTCTCTTTACAAAGGAAACATTTTCTCTCGCTTATAGATTTGGCATCTACCTTTGCGGCAGAAGATGTTATCCTGGCGGGGTTGAACTGAACCTTGAACGGGAAACCATCTACATTTACATCTTTTACCAAAACCCTCTCCAGAGCTTTATAATTTGACCCGGCCTGCTCCCAGGAGGCAAGTTGCTCGCTAAAGAGAGCGGCCAGGTTAAATGAATTAAGAGTCTCTGTCATAGCTACTATTTTGAGGAGCTCTTTTTATTTAGAGCAATGCGTGCCATTAATTCCCATGTACGGATTCTGTCTTTGTATGTATTGTGCCCGTTCATTTTTACTATATCAAGTGAGGCATCTGAGTTCTCATCCCAGCGGCGGCAGTGGTAGAGGACATCGTAGATACGCCCAATCTGATACTCTCTTGAGATATTTAGTCCAAGAGCGTAATCCTCTCCATAGCTGGTATTTGGAACCTTAACATCTCTAAGTACAGGTGTGTAAAATGCTCGTGGCGCACCCAAACCATTTATTCTAAGGGCATTATTGCGGCCGTTATCCGGAGTCCACTCTTTATGGTCAATAATTCCCGGAGCAATCATCTCCATCTTAAAGTTGGTCATCATATATGTACCAACAACCATTGCGCAGTTCTGCTCGTAGAAAGCATCCACAATTTTTTGAACTGTGTTCTCATCACTGTAGACATCGTCACTATCCAGCTGAATTGCAAATTTACCGCATTTAGGGTGGTGTACTCCAAGATTCCAGCAGCCACCTATTCCAAGGTCTCTTCTCTCCGGAGTTACATGAATAAGTTTTGGATCGGATTTGAAGGATTCAATGGCCTCATAAGTACCATCTGTAGAGTGGTTATCAACAATTATCAGGTTGAACTTAAACTTGGTTTTTTGCATCAATACCGATTTGACTGCATCCTCTATGGTCTTTATTCTGTTATAAACCGGAATAATCACCGATGCCTCAAATTCAAAATCTCCTTTGTTAAATTCAATTGCCTTAAAGTTTGGAGTAAGATATCCCCCTATTGCCTTTAGATGCGCGGTGCACGCCTCCTCCATCTCAATTTGAACAGCACGGTTTTTAGGATCTACATAGTCAAAGATCTTCTCCCCCGATTTACGGGTGTCCTGCTCAACCTCTGTATACAGATATTCGTTTATATGAACCAGATCTCCCTTTTGCGATGATTTTAGACGAAGGTCGTACAGAGCTGCGTACTTAAAGTGTGTATCCATTGAGCTTACTGCACTCTTTAGAGTTGCTGAGTTGTAAAAGAGTACAGATCCAAAGTTAAAGTCATCTCTCAAACTTCCTATTTGATATGTAATTACCGGGTTAGGTCTCCTTACCCCATCCAAAATCTGGAAATGATCTGCATAAACCATTGCAGCCGAGGCATCTGCAGCAATTTTTGCCATTCTCTCAAGTGCAAACATTCCAAGCACTAATGTAGACTCCTTGGTATAAATGAGTGTGTATTCACTATCTGCACGCTCAGCTATCTTCTTAATTGCCTTTGTACATTTTAACGATTCAACACTAATTATTTCACATCCGGGGATCTCTGCGGCATTATCTTGTGTTGAGAGCAGGTAAATTTTATTTACCATCTGAGTCTCTTTTAATCCGCTAACTGTCTGTTCTACCTGAGCTTTGTCCTGATATGGGATAAAGCAATTCACACATTTTGTCATATCTTTTAGCTTAAACTTTTTAGGTTGCTAAGATATTCATTCGTAATCAAACGAGCAAAAAAAGAGAAATATTGCGATAAAAAGCGTACATTCGCCGTTCGCAAAAAAAGTTGAAATGCAGCATTACGATTACCTTATAGCCGGGAGTGGTCTTGCCGGGCTTTATGCGGCTTCTGTGGCCTCACGCTACGGCAAAGTTGCTGTGATTACAAAGTGTAAGGTAACCGACAGCAACACCTACTATGCACAGGGTGGTATTGCAGCTGTTACAGACGACGAAGATACCCCCGGGTTTCACCTGGAGGATACATTAACCGCCGGCAGAGATCTGTGCAATACAAATGCCGTAGAGATTCTGGTTAACGAGGGTCCTGAGAGAATAAAGGAGATTATTGATGCCGGGATGAAGTTTGATATGTCAGGCGGAGAGATCTCTCTTGGATTGGAGGGCGGGCATCGTAAAAGGCGTGTACTCCATGCAGGCGGTGATATTACAGGACGTCGTATTATGGAGTTTATGGTAGAGCAAATACTCTCATCTCCAAATATTACTCTTTTCGAAAATCATCAGGCAATTGAGATTCTTGTTTCTGATAATTGCTGTAAAGGGCTCCGAATTTGGGACTTCAAAGAGTCCAAAGAGCATATTTTCCTGGGTGACAATACAATCCTTGCTCTTGGAGGGGCATCTGCAATATATGAGAGGACCACAAATCCTTCAACAACAGTTGGAGATGGAGTGGCTTTATGCTACAAGGCCGGATGCCGGATTGCAGATATGGAGTTTATTCAGTTTCACCCCACTACAATTTATACCGAGAGTGATAAATCATATTTGATAAGCGAAGCTGTTCGTGGAGAGGGTGCTCATCTGCTAAACCACAAGGGAGAACGTTTTATGACAGAGATTCACCCTCTTGCAGAGCTGGCCCCAAGAGATGTTGTTGCAAAGGCTATCTTCTGTGAGGTTATTAAGGAGTTAAGCGCGAAGAACCCTCCCTGTGTTTGGTTATCTTTAAAACATCTGGATAAAGAGCGGATAAAGAGAAGGTTCCCACATATCTTTAGGAAGTGTGCAGAGCTGGGAATAGATATGACCGACAGAATTCCGGTATCTCCTGCTGCTCACTATATGGTGGGTGGCGTTGAGTGCGATCTTGACGGCAAGAGCGGAATTGAGAGACTCTATGTATGCGGGGAGCTTGCGTCAACAGGAGTAATGGGGGCAAACAGACTCGCCTCAAACTCTCTTGCTGAGTGTCTGGTTTTTGGACACAGAGCTGTGATGAGTACTTTGAGAAGTAAAGAAAACGGTATCTACCCCAAAAAAGAGATCTCTGCAAGAGAGGGTAAGTTTGACATTTCCGGAGTCTCTTTAAATCCAAAAAACGAGAAGATATACCAGACTATCAGTAAAGAGGTAGCACAACTTATGATGCGGTGTGCCGGAATTGTAAGGGATAGGGAGACATTAGAGAGAGGTCGTAAAGAGATTATCCGTTTACAAAAAAGCATTTGCGATCTTAATAATAGAGAGTATTACAAAATCATCTCCAATAATCTTATATCCGTTGCCTCTCTTATTATAGAGGGGGCTCTGCATCGCAACGAAAGCAGAGGAGGACATTTTCGCAGTGATTTTCCGGAAGAAGATAACAGCTCTCTTTATCACAGCATACAACAGATAGATAGAGATATCTGCAAATTATACACGACTGTAAAAAACAATAAAAATCAAATAATGTCGCACATTTCTTTAATAGACAAGATTATCGACCTGGCAATTGAGGAGGATGTTGCCACCGGTGATATCACTACAAATTCAATTATTTTGGAGAAGACAAAAGCTATTGCCACTTTCAAGATGAAGGCAGATGGGGTTGTCAGTGGTATAGATATCACTAAAAGAGTTTTTGAACATCTGGACAGAGATGTTATCTGGACTCCTTTTGTAAAGGATGGAGACAGTGTAAAAAAAGAGGATGTGATTGTAGAGATTGAGGGGAGCTACAGATGTCTGCTCTCGTCAGAAAGGATAGCACTTAATATTCTTCAGAGAATGTCGGGGATTGCAACACTCACTTCTCTATTTGTAAAGGAGTTAGAGGGCACAGGTGCAAAGATTTTAGATACTCGTAAAACTGCTCCCGGATTGAGGGTTTTAGACAAGATGGCTGTTGCAGCAGGTGGTGGAAAGAATCATCGCATGGGTCTTTACGATATGGTGCTTATTAAGGATAACCATATAAAAATTGCAGGCGGAATAAGAGATGCAATTGCTCAGGTTAGAGAAAATATCAATATGGGTATGAAAATTGAAGTAGAGACTACAAACCTGGAAGAGGTGAGGGAGGCCGTAGATTGTGGTGCCGATATTATTATGCTGGATAATATGGATAATGCAACAATGACAGAGGCAATTGAAATAATTGCCGGCCGTGCAGAGACAGAGGCTTCCGGTAATATGACGCTCGGCAGAGTGAGAGAGGTGGCTCTTCTTGGTGTCAACTATATAAGCGTAGGTGCACTTACCCACTCGGTAAATGCCTTGGATATAAGTATGAATGTTACTGCTAAACATTATAAGTAAACGGAGGAGATTAGATGGACAGAGAGCGACTTGCGCAAGAGATAAGAAAAATTAAACGTGAGAAGGACGTCATAATTCTTGCCCACTTTTATACCGATCCGGAAGTTCAGGATTTAGCTGATTACCTGGGAGATTCTCTTGGATTATCTCAGATGGCGGCAAATACTGAGGCACAGATTATTCTTTTTTGCGGTGTTAAGTTTATGGCTGAGACCGCTTCAATAATATCTCCCTCTAAGAGGGTTCTCCTTCCGGATATGACGGCAGGGTGCTCTCTTGCAGAGAGTATTAAGGCAACAGATATTATTGCGTGGAGAGAGAAAAATCCGGATGGGGTTGTTGTTTCTTATGTTAACACTACGGCCGAAGTTAAGGCCCAGACAGATATCTGCTGTACATCTGCAAATGCAATTGAGGTAATTAAAAGTATCCCGGAGGGGAAGAAAATATTCTTTGTTCCGGATAAACATCTTGCCTCATATGTTAAGATAATGACTGGTCGTGATATAGAGATTTGGGATGGAGATTGCTGTGTTCATGAATACTATAGCACTAAGTTAGTACTGGAAGAGGCGTCAAACTATCCGGATGCCGAACTGCTGATTCACCCGGAGAGCAGTTGTTCTCACGATCCTGAGATCTATAAAAAACCAAACTCCTATATACTCTCCACAACGGGAATGATAAAAAGAGTCGGAGAGTCACCGGCAAAACAATTTCTTGTAGTTACAGAGCCGGGCGTTATTCACCAAATGAAAAAACTCTATCCAGACAAGGAGTTTATCCCTTGTGACATTTACAATGAGTGCCTCCAGATGAGAAAGATAACGCTCCGGGCAATGCTCACCTCACTACAGGAGGAGATATATGAAGTAAAAGTCCCCGAAGATGTTAGAGTACGTGCCTACCCCTCAATAGAAAAAATGTTAGCGATTAACCTTGGCAAGGGTTGAGGACCTTGCATGCAATTGTGGCCAGACTATCTGCCCAAAAAACACCTTGAGCACATTCAAACACCCCTTCGGCCACAAATGCAATTGTCAAATAAGAGATATAGATAGTTTTGCACCCGTAAAACTAAAAATCATCTCCAATGAAAAAAAACAATATTTTCTTTAAATTACTCTTTGTCCTTTTACTTACATCTCTCATATCGTGTGAGAAAGAGATGTTAGATACCAATTCATCCGAAGAGTATGACTCCAATGCTCCGTTTGTCAAACTCAATTCTCAAACAACACAAATCTTAACCGATATCTCATTTATTAATAAAAATGAGGGAATTATCTGCGGCAGCTTTGGGTTTATCGCTAAAACATCTGATGGAGGTAACAGCTGGAGTGTTCTTAACTCAGGGATTAACCACTCATTCTTAAGCGCATTTATGCTGGATTCCAAGACACTCTATTTGGCTCGGATAGGAATCTATAAAAGTAGCAACTCAGGAAGCACTTTTAGCCCTTTAGGGGTTTTGGCAGACTACTCGAACAGCATATTCGGCATATGCTTTTTCAATCAAAATGAGGGAGTTGTTATTAAAGGGAATCTAATTCTCAAAACCCGTAACGGAGGTTCTACCTGGGATATTAAGTATGACCAGGCAGAGAATATTACCAAGATGCAGTTCACTTCAAAAACTGTCGGTTATGCTGCCGGAGGACGCAGTTATGACTTCAACTCCAGGGGAGAGATTCATAAAACGACTGACGGTGGGGATAGCTGGCAACAGATTCACCTTACCGACTCAAATATAAGCGCATTCTACTTTTTGAACAGTGAAAGAGGGTTCTATATAAACTACAACGATGAGCTCTTTAGAACAGTAGACGGCGGCAAAACATGGAGATTATTATCCACTGTAGAGAGAGGAGCACTCTCTTTGTGTTTTACGGGAGAGAATATCGGCTACCTCTCTACATACAGCGGTAAAATCCTAAAAACCATCGATGGCGGAATCAGCTGGAACGTGGAATGTGAACACCCAAATACACCAATAAATAAAATAATTTTTGTAGATAAAACAATGTATGCTATTGGGAATAACGGACTTATTCTTGTTAAAAAATAGTCTTGACAGTGTGTTTAATTCGCATCTCACATAGTGTTTAACAATAAAAAGAGTGACATCACGGCCACTCTTTTTTATAACCCAAATTAATTAATACTACTTAGTCTTCTTCAATGTTATTGTCCATGTTTTTGTTCCATCAGAAACAGTCGCTGTGTTATCTACTGTACCGTCACCATAATCTATAGTAAGTGTTTTCCCATCCGGGAAAGTAGTTTTTGCAATACCTTTTACAATTTCAGAAGCTGACACATTGAATATAAGAGGAGTTGCCGCGTCAATCACTCTGGTGCGAGACTCGTTTTTCTCATTTGTAACAGTGATAGTACCATAACACTCAATGATATC
The DNA here is from genome assembly GCA_030695305.1 of Bacteroidales bacterium. Classification (GTDB taxonomy): domain Bacteria; phylum Bacteroidota; class Bacteroidia; order Bacteroidales; family UBA932; genus Bact-08. The sequence goes on along the minus strand of JAUYTB010000002.1, from coordinate 19,387 downwards.
GTCATCCTTTGTAGCAAGGTCTCCCATTTTTATTAATCTATTAAGAGTAGCAACCCTTTTTGTGAATTTGGTACCATCAGGAATTGTAACTTTAAAATCTTCTGTAATGAGTGCCTGCTGAGTTTTGGCATCAATATCGCGGGTTATTGTACGTCCTACCCATCCGCTAAACATATATCCATCTTCTACAAAATCAATGTATTTAATTTTTTGTTCGCTGCCTGTTTTGCCATTATTTACTATGTATGCAGCCAGTTTCCCTTTTCTTACTTTACCGTCTGGGCCGGTATTACCTGTCCCAAAATCTACAAGAAAGATTCTCACACCAGAAGAGTCTCTAATAGTTATTGTTACAGTCCCTGTAAGGAATCTCTCACCCCATATTGCTTTAGTTGCAGGGTATGAGGCATTCATTCTAAGAATCTCACCAAGGATGGCATCGGTAGATGCACTTGTTACCTCAATGTAAGAGTCCTGCTTTAACATTTCGTCTTTATTCCCAAAAACTTGTTCCTCCTTTGTGCAAGAAGAGAGAATTAGGATTGCGAAAGCTGCAATTAAAAAGATTGATTTTTTCATAACTTGTTTATTTTTAAATTATTTATTTAGATCTCCTTATAGAATTAACCATTATTAATAAAAATATTTATCCTAACATCTAACTTTAAGAAGAAAAAAACGGGCAAAAGTTAAATTTGAAGCAATCTTTTTTTAACTTTCTGTCAATAATCTCTTCAAACAATAAAACGATAATTATCTGTGCAGGATCCCAAAGACGAATATATCCTCTCGCTCATTGGAGATGACAGGACAAGAGAGAGAGGGCTCTCTCTGCTGATAGACAAATATAAAGGGAGAATATACTGGCACATAAGAAGGCTGGTGGTGAGTCATGAAGATGCTCAGGATGTAATGCAGGAGACATTTTTTAATGCTTGCCGCTATATTGACAGATTTGAGAAAGAGAGTCGTCTTTACACCTGGTTATACAGGATTGCAACCAACGAGTGTATACGATTGTTCCGAAAAAACAGACAGATATTTACATCTTATGACTCAATCAAGGGTGAGTTGATTAACAAACTATATTATGAATCTGCCGATGAGAGCGATAAAATACTGTTGAAATTCCAGGAGGCAATTTTGCATCTCCCTAAAAAACAGAGGTTAGTATTCAATCTAAGGTATTATGACGAAATGAGTTACGAAGATATTTCAAAGATTCTGAACATCAGCACTTCATCTTCAAAAACAAATTATCACTACGCGAGTGAAAAGGTAAAAAATTATATGTTAAAATTATAGGTAATGAAAAAAGTATTTGATTTTGAACAGGTTGGGAAGAGATTACCATATAAGGCGCCCGATCCCTATATAGAGAATTTCAAACCTGATTTTCTACAGTACACACAGCGAAAAAATAACAAAATAACTATCAGACTGTTTGTGTACGCAGCCGCTTCTGTTGCACTATTAATCATAAGCAGCCTCATCTTTATCAATCCCGGTAACAGACAAAATCGCCATATTTCAGATAACGAGGTAGATTCATTTGCCAATATTAACTCTGCCGACTTTAATGTTATTGTTAAAAGCTTTACTGACGAAGAGCTTACTGCTTTAACTGTAATTCTTGATTCCGATATGTTCGAAAATTAGAATATCATAATATTATGAGAAACGATAGCCTCAATCCAATAAATATTAAATATGTGGCTCAAACTATAAAAGCCCTAATTATTACAGTAATTCTGCTGATATCTGCCAATTCATCCATTCAGGCGCAAATCCGCCCCGGAATGCCAAGGGTAAGAGCTTTGCTTATGGAGAGACAACTCTCAGAAATTAAAAAGAACATCTCAATAGACAAAAGAGATATTCCACAATTTGATGAGATTTACCGAAACTACATCACAGAGATTTTTAGACTAAACAGCCTTTACGAAGGACTTGTTCCGCTTGAAACCAACATGGACCAATACAGCGAAACCCAGATTGAAGAGAACTTCATAAAGCAAACCGATAAATCAAAAAGACTTCTCCTTATTAGAGAGAAGTACTTTTATGAATTCAAAACTATCATCAAACCCAGGGAGATTATGAAGCTCTACTCAATTGAGCGTCAAATTCTGCGTCAGGCACAGCAAGAGATGAGGGAGCGTCTTGATAACCGGCCCTAACTATTGTAGGTTACCAGCTATACATAAACATCAGCTGAACTCTGTTTGCTGTTCCGTGGGTATCATTCATATTTAGGCGGTATCCATGAAGATACTCTCCTGCAATAGTTAGATTTTTTACTCCGGTCCAGAATAGAGAGGCAGAAAAATAGTTCCCTTTATAATATTCAGCAGGTAAGTAGTAATCCTTCTTATTAGCAAGAGCGGCAACAGAGAAGTTAGCTGTACCGTAAAGCTTTTTGCTAAGGTCTGCCCTGGCACCTAACGAAAGACTGTACATAGGGAGAGTCTGAAGTGATGTGCTAACCGAAGAGGGGACAAGATCCAGGTTGAGAGCTGCAAGGTCGTTAATATATCTTGCAACTCCTTTTCCATAAATCCCTTGTGAAACAAGCATGAATTTATCTGTTAACTTTATCGATCCGCTTATCTGCACTCCGGCACCCAAAAGAGTCTCTACCTTCTCTGTACTGTTAACTCCATAATCAATTGCCCTTAACACGCCGGCCAATTTAAGGTGAGCTCTTTTTCCTTTATACATAAGAAAGAGAGGTATGTCGGGATATCTCTGATTTACAACTCGTGTAGCACTTGTTGCAGTTATTTTGATTATTGGAAAATCAAGAGAGATACCGTAACTTAGTTTATCATTAAAAGAGCCTTTATATCCAATCAGAGGTGTACGAAAGAATGTGCGAGAACTAACACCCTGAACATCAATAGTTGGTGCATTTGCAAGAAAATCTGTCATAAAACTCCATGATTGACCAACAGTCAGCCCTTTAAATGAGATATAGGCGTGCCTAAGTCTCAAGGCATCGCCGGTCCCTCTGAAATCTGCCTCAACAAAGAACTCAATATCTCCAAATCCCTCCAGTTTCTGAACTGCCTTCATATTTAACCTTGTTCCCGACGCATCCATGCTCAATCTGGATTGTTTATCCCATTGATTAGGGGCAGACATGGTAGAGCTTATAAAGTCGTAATTTGGAACAACACCGTCAAAATCGGCAAAAGTTACAAATCTGACGAAAGATCCAAATTTGATTGTAGTATTTCCCTTTTCAATTAAAAAAGGGGATTTAGATTCTGCATTTTTTGATGGAGTGCTCTGTGAATAAGAGTTAATGCACAAAATACTCACAATTAATAGGGTAACAAGTTTTTTCATATTTAGGTTTTTTAAAGTTCTGGTTTTCTCTTACAAAAGTAAACGCTTTTACTGTAAATACAAATACTGTTAAACTTTAATAATCTATATGCAACTTTTTTTTATTAAATTTCGTCTAATTTATATTATCAACTAATCTAAACAGAAGTATGAAAAGGAATTTTAGTCTATTAATTGTATTTATCTCTCTATTAGCTGTCATATCTTGTATAAATCTCTTTTATGTAGTACCTGCAGGTGAGTATATAAAAGTAGAGAGGGGTGCAGATGATTTTGAAAAAGTATCTGTATCAAATGGATTTGAATTAATTATTACACAAAGTCCTGTAAACTCACTCGTAGTTGAAACCTTCGAAAACATACACGAGTATATTATTACAGAAAAAATTGGAAACACCCTTAAGATAAAACGAGAAGAGGGTGTTGGTTTTACAGGAAGAGCAGATGTAAAAATCTATCTGTCATGTGAAAATTTAACATCCATAAGTTCGAGTGGAGGTGGAAAGGTAAATCTCAGTAACGGATGGAGTGGAGAAAAGCTAAAAGTAACCGCAAGCGGAGGCGGGAGAATTTTTGGAGAGGTCTATCTCAACGAACTTTTATTAAGTATGTCAGGAGGGTCAAGATCTGAACTTAGCGGTAAGGTTAACTATCTATCAATAAGCTCATCAGGAGGAAGCTCTCATAAACATTTCAATCTTGAGACACTAGAGTGTAAAGCATCAATGTCAGGCGGCGCATCTGCAGAACTTCATGTAATAGAGCGACTTGATGTATCTGGTTCTGGCGGCACAACGGTTCGTTACAGAGGAGAGCCGGAGATTTCAACTAAACTCTCAGGCGGGGCGAGTGTTCATAAGGTTAACTAAAAATCATCCAATTTGAAAATCAAACAAAATCCAAAAGGTTTGGCCGGGTTAACTCTCCCGGTGCTGGCGAGATTTCCCTCAATGGGCGAGGGAAATACTCCTTTGGTAGAGATTTATAAGGGGCTATATGCCAAGCTGGATTATATGATGCCAACTCTCTCATTTAAAGACAGGGGTGCGGCGGTGCTTATGGCTGCTGCCCTGGAGATGGGTGTCAAACATGTGATTCAGGACAGCAGCGGGAATGCTGGTTGCTCAATTGCAGCCTACGCCGCCAGGGCAGGAATAAAGGCAGATATATACATCGGGGAGTCCACCCCGCCCCGGAAGATTAAGATGATAGAAGATTATGGAGCTAATGTTATAGTGATTAGAGGGACAAGAGAGGATGTTGCCGCAGCTGCCCTTAAAGAGGTCGCAAAAGGTGAGAAATTTTATGCCAGCCACGTCTATAATCCACTCTTTGCACAGGGAATGAAGAGCTATATTTTTGAGGTATTCCAACAGATGGATGGAGAGTTGCCCGACAATATTTTTGTCCCTCTTGGTAACGGGACCCTATTCTATGGCGTCTATCACGGAATAAATGATCTTATCCAACAAGGCAAAGTAAACAAGTTCCCCAAAATCATCGCAATCCAGGCTTCTGGATGCGCTCCTGTTTATGAATCTTATAACACCTGGCTTAACTCAAAGAGTGGCGACAAAAGCGTAACTCCCACACCTGTTTTGATACCGGTTATAAACAAGGGAACAGTTGCAGATGGCATTGCTATAGCTAATCCGGCCAACGGCAACGATATACTTAAAAAGATAGTTGAGATTGACGCTGCTGTGGTTACAGTTACCGATTTAGAAATTGAGCAGGCATACCATACACTTGCTCGCAAGGGGTTTCACGTAGAGATGACAAGTGCTGCAAACTATGCCGGCTACAAAAAATATATCCCAGCAGAAAATTATGAATCTGGCTCCTCCGGCCGGCCGGTTAATCTTATCACACTTTGCGGCGCCACCAAGTAACTAATTTGCCAGAATCCCCCCGCAATCACCGCCACAACCCTTGCCAAGGTCCACAACCCTTGCCAAGGTTACATCAACTGTTCATCCACTTTTTGAATTCGGCAGATCTGTCTATGCTAACAATTGTATCCTCCTGAGTGTCTGCTTTTGGTTTGAGTTCTAGTTTGACACGGGATCTGGAGTAGGCGACCATATTGGATATAGACTCAATATTAACCATATACTTACGGTTGATCCGAAAAAACAGAACAGGGTTTAGCAACTCCTGCAACTTATCCAGGGTGTAATCTACAACCAGAGTCTCTCCCTCAAAAGTTCTTAAATAGACCCCTTTATCGGCAACAAAGCAGTAGGCAATCTCACTACTCTCCACCTTTTTTATCCTATTCCCTGTCTGGATAAGAAACCTCTTCTTATACTCCGGTTCCCTGCCCTGTATTTGGGAGAGAAGAGAGTTAAAATCTATACCAAAAGCTATTTTGAGAGTTTGATATTTCCCCAGGCTCTCTTTAAGGTCACTCTCTCGTATGGGTTTAAGCAGATACGAGATACTGTTTAGTTTAAATGCCTTAACAGCATACTGATCGTAGGCGGTTGTAAAGATAACGGGAGTATTGACTGTCACCTGCTCAAATATGCTAAAACTAATTCCGTCAGATAGTTGAATGTCCAAAAATATAAGCTCTGCACTGTTATGCATAAGCCACTGCACCGACTCTTTTATTGAGCCAAGTTTTGCCAGCACGCGAATTGAGGGGTCTGCATCCTTAAGCATCTGCTCCAGCTTATCGGCAGCTACAACTTCATCTTCTATAATAAGAACATTCATTTTAACAGGTTATATTTTTAAAATTATGATTCAGAGTTAATTAAAGGGATTTTAGCAATATAGAAATTATCTGTAACATTAAAAACGGGGCTCTGTTCGCATATGAGTGCATACCTCTTAGTGAGGTTTTTTAAACCTACACCTGTAGATTTGCCCGACACCTTAGGTTGCAAGTTATTTCTTACAAAGAGATAGTCTCCCTCACTGTAAATATCTATATTTAAAGGTTTAGCTTCATTAACAATATTATGTTTGATTGCGTTTTCGAGTAGGGTTTGAAGCGAGAGCGGTGGAAGATGCAGCGAGAGCTTTTCAGATGGGATATTGACAGTGAAGGTTAGGTTTTTTCCATATCTTATTTGTTGTAAAAAAAGGTATGAACTCATAAAATTTAACTCTTCACCAAGCTGTGCAACCGGCTGCTCAATCATCTCCAGAACGTAACGGTAGATTTGCGAAAACTCATCAACAAACATCTGCGCTTTTTTAACATCTGTTCCTATAAGACCAGAGAGTACATTGAGACTATTGAACATAAAGTGCGGGTTTATCTGACTCTTAAGAACTTCAAACTTTACCTGCAGAAGCTCTTCTTGCAGATACTCTGCCACCTCCCTTGCCCTGCGACTTTCGATGAAGAATACCCAGGCCTCTAAAATTGCCATCACCAAAAGGTTTACCACAGCATATATTAGTGCATTCTTTATAAGCACACTAAAGAGCTCCTCCCTGTATGGCCTTATAAAATGGGCAAGAAGGGTAATTAAGAGAGAGATAATGACGGCATAAACAGCAGAAAAACATATCTGCAAAAAAATACGTTTAATAACTCTTTTCCCCCATGGGATAGTTTTATTAAGGAGTCGGATTACAATAAGATCGGGATATGTAATCAAAAAGCCCGCAAGTATGCTTAATGCCCAACCTCTGCAAAGACGAACGAGAAAGTGTTGATAACTCTCCAGTTCATAATAACCGCTTAAATGGTTGTAAGAAATCACAACTACTTGGATAACAAATGCAAGCCCAAGTACGAATCTGAGCAGCTTGCCAAATGAAAAGTAGTTATGAATCTGACGAAATAGCATTGTTATCTATTTATTTACCCCAAATTTAGTTTAAGATTTTAAACAAATCCTAAAATCTTTTTAACAGACCAATCCTTAATGAGAGATAATTCTGTTTTAACTCTCTAGCTGTGCCATCAAAGATAATATCTCTCCTGAGAGAGTTGAATTTAACACCCGGAGTTAAACTCACCTTTTTGCTCAATCTTATATCAACTCCTGTTGCAGCTTGCCAGCCCCATCCGTGACCGCTGTCGTTTATAATGTCACCCTCTTTATTCTCAATTTCAATATGGTTATAGAGTGCTCCTGCTCTTACATAGAGAGAAAATGGCAATCTACCCACACTCTGTTTAAATTGAAGTCCCAAAACATAACCGGTCTCTTCAAAATCTGCATTTACCCCTGCAAAAGAGTTGTCACTTGAGAATCTGTTCCATCCCCATCCGGCATAGACTCCGGTAGAGGGGATAAACCTATAATGGAAGATGCCCTCTGCACCAAATCCGGTATTAAGCACAGCATCACCAAGTTTATTAGTGGCCACAGATAGACCTGTGCTAATTTCAAATCCAAACCTGCTCTCATTTTCCTGAGCTGCGGCAACAAGCGGGGTTAACCCAAGAATTGCCAGCATAATAATCTCTTTAGTTTTCATCTATATTTAACTTTTATTAACCTCACAAAAGTATTGCTCCACTCAACTATGTGAAAAAAATAGTCTCCGAAAGCGTGTATTTATAATACGAAGGTGTATCCACAACCCTTGCCAAGGTCTGCTTTTTTTTGTAAATTGCAGGGAACTGAATAATAGAGGAGATGAAAAAAATTGTTGAATTTGCTTTTACAGCAATCATTTTGGCCATGTTACTCTCTTGTGGTGTTTCGCAAAGAGGGGTAAAGGATTCCAGAACCGGCCGGGTAGGAATCCGTGACACTGCCTCGGTTAAGGACTCAACCGAGTACGAACTTATAGTTTTTGATCCGGGTTTTGAATTTTGGTTAAACAGCAGGAGTTTTACTAAAAACCAGTATACTAATGAATATCTTCAAACGATTAATCATCAGTATGTTCAGGAGTGGAACCGAAGATACTCATCAGGAGACAGAAGAATAGAGAGCTATATTGATTACAGCCCTCTCACAAAGTACGACTTCGAGTTTAACTACAGACTCTTTATGTATTTCCGCTACTTTGAAGAGTCAAACAAAATTGCCCTTATCCCTGGCTCAAGGCGCAGATTTTAATAAAAAAGAGTTACCTTAGTTTGAGATTTTAGAAAATCAGATGGAATCAGCCTCTAAAGGGCTGTTGTCCTTGGAGATATATACATATTTAGTCAAATATAAATATCCGGAAGCCATGAAAAAAATCTCAAAAACTCTTCTCATCTTTGCTTTTATCGTATGTGGTAATCTATCTGCTCAAAACCGAACGATAGAAGACTCTCAGATGAAATTCAAAATTTCTGTTCCGTCATCCTACCAAACCAACCAGTACTGGGAAGGGACAGATAAAATTCACGCTTTTGTAAGCAGAGACAATAACGTTGCTGTGAGCATACGGTCATTTGAACTGCCGGCAAATATCTCTGTAGACCAGTTAGTGGCCGCATTTACCCAAAATGTACTTAAAGGAGCCAATCAGTTGGTTATACAACCTCACAATCTTAACGGTGCAAGTGGAAAAATGGCAGGATATCGATGGCGCTACAACAACATTAGTGTAGTGGTAGGCGCCTTTTACACAATCCGTAACAATATTGGATATGTAGTGTGGTCAATGATACCGGAGAATCTCTTTGCAAACAGGTCTGCAGAGTCAGATGCTATTACAAACTCATTTACTTTGCTGGTGCAAAGTGCAGATGCCGGCTCAGGAGAGGTCAAACAATTAGTACCCGGGAGAGGCATCTCATCTGATGCGTTTGTGTCGCTGGTATCTGATGATGCAATGGTGGAACACCTTATACCCAAAAGATCTGCAGTTCGCAAAACAGAGCCGGGACAAACAATTTGGGATATCCCAAACCCCTCCTCCGGGAACAATCTCACAATGGTGATTCAGAATATTGTAAAAGGAGGTAAAAATTTCAACTCCTTTATTAATGAACAAATTGCCTCAATTAGGGGCAATGGAGCAACCATTCTTGGACACAGTTTCGAAAAAGCAGGTGATTTTTATGCTTGCAGATACTCATATGAATATAACGGATCAAGGTTTAGCTATACTGCAATTGACGGACCTGTAACATTCTACCTTGCAGGGTTTGTCGGTGGGGTAAACTATGCAGCAGAGCTGGAGAGTATTCATAATATTGTTCATAGCTCATTTAAAAAGGTCACAAACAGTAACAGCAGTATTGGGCAGCAAAATCCACAGGGAGGCAGCATTGCTCCCTCAACTGCACCTTTGCAACAGCCTGTATTAGATGCAATCTCCTCAGAGACAATCTTTGACATTAAACCAAACACATTAAAATTGGGTACAGATGTCAATTCCAACAATGAGATTATCTCTGTTACAAATAACTTCCCTTTAAATACCAAAAAAATCCATCTTGCATTTAATTATCAGGGAGATACTAAAGAGAAGAACTTTATTGTAAAATGGGTGAGCAAAACTCACAATACCCTGGTTGCAGAGGACCTATACTACCCGAAAACAGGAGGGACAAACAAAGTTTACTCGTTTATAGAAAATGGAGACCAACAGTGGCCTCCGGGAGACTACAGAGCAGAGGTGTGGTATCTGGGAGATAAAGTTAGCGAAGCAGATTTTTCAATTGGAGCAGCACAAAGCCAACTGAAACAGACTAATAGAGCAGGAGAGATTAAGCAGATCGTTCTGGACAACACAAATATCGGCTACGATTTTGCCTCCGGGAAGATTCGAACAGACGCCTCTCCTGATCCCGATGTTTTAAACAGGCCCTGGTGCACATCTCTGCCCGGAATCTGCGGGAATTGGGCCAGAACAGGGAAGAGCCGGATGGAAGATGTAACATCTCCGCCTGCCTCCGGTTATATAAGTGATGGATTAGATTATATAGACTGCACCGAAGCCCCTTTAAAAGAGGTTCTTGTATTTAAACTCAAAGATGGCACTTTCGGAAAAATGATGATTATCAAAGATGAGTTCTCCAAGATTAACAATGTTTGCCTGCATAAAATAACATGCTTTGTTCAATATCCTGCATTTTGACATATATGCACTTTAACATATAACTATCAAAAGCTATGAAAAAGTTATTCTCAAAAAAAATTGTTTACAATGCCCTCTTCGTTTTATTACTATCCGGAGTTGTTGCAGTAACCGGCTGCGAATGCAGTGTCTCAACCGCAAATATTCAAGATGTCAAAATCTGCACATCTTTAAGCGGGAACCTATGTAACCAAGACAATACTACCCTTGGTGATACCTCTCCGGCAATCTACGTGAGCTGTCTTCTCAAAAACGCAGTGAGTTCAACAAAGGTGAAGTTTACCTGGCTCTATTATGGAGATACTAAGATAAAAATAGATGACGTAACACTTGACACTGGGGAACTTTCGGGTACAGTGGAACTTAATTCATACCTGTCCCAACCAACAAATGGCTGGCCTAAGGGAGTTTATGAGGTTGAAATTACGGTTCTTACAGATAACGCAAAACCTGTTGTTAAACAGTTTACAATAAATTAAACAAACAATGAACACACTATATCGAGTTACTTTGGTGTTTTCAATCTTAGCACTACAGTTGGCTCTTCCCATCAAGTCATATGCAACCGACATTAAGCTCACTCTTAACATAGGACAAATTGATAATCAATCTTCCAATGCAGTAGAGTATATTACTCCCGGGTATATGATGAGGGTTATTTTTTCTACTAAATGGGCAAATGAGAATTTAACCCTCGCTACTACAAGACTTCATATTCTCATTGACAACAAGGTAATTGTTGATGAAAAGCACAGCTTTTATGATGGCCTTTACCAATTCAAATCTACGTTTACAAAACAGATTGTCATCCCAAAAGATTTGACAGAGGGAAAACATATACTAACAATTAGGATGTCGAAAGAGCCGGGCACCGGGTTACCCGACCAAAATCTTGTTTGTGAACCTGCCAGTAAAGAGTTTTGGATAGGGAAACCAGGAACGGCTTCAAAAAACATTGCGTCTGTGGCTGAAAAAAAGGTTGAGTCTGTAGTTGGGACAACTCTCGAGAACGAGATTAACCCTGCAACAAAAGCTCCCTGGGAGTGCATTGCCAATGACGGAGTAACCTCAGTTAAGATTCTTGTTAATGCTCCGGATGCTAAATCGGTCTACTATAGCTTAACAAAGGCAGACGGATTTATTTCTGAAAACCCATCATTGTCACGTGATGAAAACCCTGTTGAACAGGGGATTGTCGTCCTGGCTAATAATAAAGGTGAGATATATTTTCACCCGCCTCGAACAATTCCGGAAAACTTACCCTTTAAGACAATGAATTTGCCTCAGGGGCGTACTCTTCGCTACTACACAAGTGAGATTGTTTTTACAATCAATCTGTTAAACGGAGAAAAACGTGAAGTTAAAAAAGCTATAAACTACTGTCGGCCCCCTGTTTTTCTTGTCCACGGTTTTACCGGAGATAAATCTACCTGGGAGGCACTCGAGAAGATGCTGTTTCAAAAAGGGTTTATGACAAACCGTGAAAATTACTATGCTACAAATGACTTAAGAGGCTCAATGGATGTTGGTTCACAGGCATTTTTGCTGGCAGATCTTTTAAAGAGAGAGAGAGAGATCTTCCAAAACAGCAACATCAAGTATAAGAATGCCGATTTAGTGTGCCATAGTATGGGTGGTTTGATAGCTCGGTTCTACTCAACAAGTCACCTGGATAAAGGGGCCGGAGTTAGAAAAATCATAATGGTAGGCACTCCTAATCATGGCATTTTCAACCCATTAGACCTAATGACAGGTAAGATGGCCGCCTATTTTTCCAAGGCACACACAGGTATGGCACAGGATGTTGATGCACGAGGAAGATTTATGATAAAACTAAATGAGGGAGAGGAGAGCGGTGCAAATCTAAACAGATCAATAGAACACGGAAATATCTATGTTGCCGGTACAGATGGGGTAGTTCAGGATATCTCTGCAAGATTAAATGGAGTTGAGGAGGTTGTTCTTAACAGTATGAAGCACTCCCCCTCAATTCCTGACTCTTTTAATTACGGAACTAAATCTATAACCACAGATTGGCTGGTTTTCGGGAAGGTTATAAACTGGCTCATCAATCCTATACCTTCTGCCTCCTTGAATATGAATAAATGGAATATGGCCGGAGTTGTAACCGCGGGTAAGAAACTTGATCTAAGTGGCAAAGGTCATATTCTTAAAGTTCACGCCGGTTCAGTTACCTTAAATGTTCATCTTAAACGAATCGAGATGAGTAACAACTGTGATGCTGAAATTATATATCCCGATGGCTCAGTGGTTAAAACCTTTCCCGGTTCAAAGATTAACTACAACAGTAGTATGGACGAACTGTTAATTTTTACCGGAAAGACAATGATTAACTTAAAAAAACAGGATAAAGCTTTTAAGGTAATAACACCAACGTTGTCTGTCGGGGTAAGGGGGACCTGTTTTGAAGTTGCAGTTGACAATTCCGGCACGAGCAACATCTATCTATACAATGGGGAGCTTGAGATAACAAACCTCTCAGGAAGCAAGATCATAAAGAGCGGGCAGAGCATCTATGCATCTAGTAACAATGAGCTTAACCAGAGCTCTTTTAATCCTAAAAACAGATTTGACACAAACTTTGCCAATAAATACTCGCAGATGACCACCCTGGAAAATTTTACAGGAGCGAAAGATCCACTCTTTTCAAAAGTGACCACCGGAGGTTCAAAAGTTACTTTAGCCCAGACTAACTGTCTTGGACAGCTCAAAGTTCAGTTTATTGTTCAGGTTGGAGCCCCTTCGAGCCAACAGCAACAGATGCAGGTAAAAATGCTCTCAGACCATAACCAGCAAGAGTTGATTTGGTTTAACGAGAGTGAGGCGAACTTTAAAAAAGGTATTATGCCAAAAGAGCTATCCGGAACATACAGACCCGATTCTCAGAGAAAGTCGGAGCAGGGAAAGTACTACAGTCAAACAATTACCCTGTTCAAACCAATGAAAATAGTTAATGTACAGGGAGAAGCTAATGGCTTCCGGTTGGCCCGGGGAGAGTCGCAGGACGATGTTCACTTCTCACCTCTATCCTCCGCAATAGGGCATATATTAAAGTGCGGCTCTTATAAAATTTATGTAGATCCTAATGACAATATTGAGAAAACCTGGGTAACAATTAGTTTAGAGTAATCTCTTTTTATTACAATTATTCATACTGCTGCATTACAGAGCGAACCTCGGCGTCTATTTTAGCTGCCTTAGCGGGTGATCTTGAAGAGAGGTTTTTAATAAAATCATTGTAAAAAGTCAACTTGCGTCGGAACCCCGCTAACCCGGCGGGGTTGTTATATACAAAAGCCGACTCTCCTAGTGTCCAGTCCCATAAACCTGTCGAACTGCTCTTATAAAGTTTTACGCCTTGAATAAGACCCAGACGACAAAGCGGAGTGTACATTGTGGTTGTGAAATTACCAAGAGAGTAGAGTATCACCGATTTCCTAGGGACTCCTGTAGAATCCTTGAAATTAAAGTAATACCTGCTTAGTGAATCTGAACCCAAATTGTATCCGTTCCCAAGGCATATCTCAAAAGGTTGTACAATATGAGAGTGGGAACCAACAATAAGGTCTGCACCGGCAATGGCCAGCTCTCTGCCTATTCGGACAATCTCTTCATCGGGATAGAGTTCAAACTCATAACCCCAATGCAGATACAGAATTTTCACATCGACACTATCCTCTCTCATCTTTTTGAGTATCGAGATTTTTGATGCCAGTTCAATTCGGTTTATACTGATATCTCCTATAGATAGTAAAGCTGGTTTATTTACTCCCCACGTTGCTGCATAAAAACCTACTCTTACACCCATACTATCTATCAACAGATACTCCCTTTCGCCTTGAGTTGAACCGGTGCTCGCTCCGGTAACCAATACCCCCTCTTTTTGAAGAAACTTCAAGGTTCTTTCCAGCCCCTTATCTCCTTTATCAAGAGTGTGATTATTTGCAAATGAGAGAGCAGTGAAGATATTGCTCCCATCTTCTCTGTTAAAAGATCTAAGCAGGTGTGGTTTAGAGTTGTAGTTTACATAATCTGGAAGAAGTGACGGAACAGGTGCAAGAGTGTCTATTGGTGTCTCCAGATTACCAAAAACCATATCAGATCGGGAGAGGTACTCTCTGACACTCGGGTCAAGAAAAGAGCTCCACCCATTTCTTATCCACATAATATCTCCAACAAAAGATATCGTCAGATAATCATTATCTGCCAAGTCACTCCTGTTGTGTAACCGGTTAACCTCTGACTGTTTTGCAAAGAAGAGCTTAAGCGAGTCCGGTGCACTCCGGCTCTTAGAGAAATATTTTCTTATATACTTAACTCCGGAGGGAGCAGCTTGAGATAGAGAGAGCCCTTCTGCTCTGAATTTCAGATAATCTCTATCCTCTCCCTCTGACTTAATCCACAAATAGGCGAAAGAGGTAACCAAAAACAAAAACAGAGAGATAGCTGAAAATCTTATTATTCTCGTATATCTTCTCTGTTTTTTCATCTCATAAAGATATCAAATTACTCTTTATAATGATACTTTACTGTTTTTAATTCATTCCATGAACCTCTGGTAAAGTCGGGTATCTTTACCGGCATTCCCTGGTTTGCCACAGAAATTTGTGACAACTCTATAATTGATGACCATTCAGCAGCATCATATACATCCATATCAAGAGGAAGTCCGTGATGAAGACAGTAGATAAGTCTGTAATCCATAATAAAATCCATACCACCATGACCTCCCACTCTTTTGGCTAGCTCTCCCACCTCTTTTACAATTGGATGTTCGTACTCTTTGAGTAACTTATTCATATCTTCGTCCGAAAGATAGTTATGGCCATTAGGCTCAAGAGCGATACCTCTTCTTGGCCATTTCTGTGCAAACCCTTTGGTACCGCTGAGCATATGTATTCTGCTGTATGGTCTGGGGCTTGTAACATCATGTTGAATTTTAATTGTCTTACCCTTAGCAGTTTTAATTAAAGTTGTATTTATATCTCCCTTCTTGTATGCCCTTTTGGCATAATCGGACTCCTCCCCAAACTTCTCCTTTGCGTATTCAGTCAATCCAAACTGACCACTGGACATTGAGACAAGATACTCCATTCTGTCGCCCCTGTGGATATTCAGCGCGTGAGCTACAGGCCCAAGTCCGTGCATCGGGTATAGCGCCCCATCTTTTTTCTCATTATGTTTCAATCTCCACATATCCCAATAGCCACTCTCTTCATCAAACAATAGGAATCTAAGATCGTGTATATAAGCCCCCTCTGCATGAACAATCTCCCCGAAAAGGCCCTGTTGAGCCATATTTAGTGTAGCCATCTCAAAGAAATCGTAGTTACAGTTCTCAAGCATCATCATATGACGGCGAGTTCTCTCAGATGTGTTTACAAGTTGCCAACACTCCTCAATTGTGAGTGCGGCAGGTATCTCTGTTGCAACATGTTTACCCTGCTCCATTGCGTATACGGCAATAGGAGTGTGCAGATCCCAATGTGTACATATATATACCAGGTCAATATCATCTCTTTCACATATCTCTCTCCAACTATCTGCCCCTGTATAACCATCTGCAGCAGGAGATCCAAGGCTGTCAAGAGCTCTCTGAGCCCTCTCTACACTCTCCGGAACAACATCAGCAATAGCAACTATTCTTGCCTCTTTAATATAGCTGAATCGATGAATGGCTCCCTCTCCCCTCATCCCGAGACCAATTATAGCAATCCTCACCTCTTTAAGTGGTTCTGCTCTAAGCTCAAGAACATGACTTTGTCCTGCAGGACGCGGCTCTGTCTTAAATACTTCAATTGCTGTAAATAGCTCTTTTCTGTTTTTATAATCTCTTGATTTACAAGAATAAAGCCCAATTATTGTAAGCCCAATGGCAAAATAAAAAAATAATGCGAGACTCTTTTTCATAATATATTATATTAATCTTAATTTCAAATATTTATAAGATCCCGTTGCGCTTATAAAAGGATATCTATAATTGATTTCATATCTGTCTCAAACCCCTCCATTGATCTGATTAATGTCATCTGAACTCTGCTCCTGTCGAGATTATGTCCCGGATACGATATCTTATAGTACTTATCTCCATTTAAATAATCCGTCAGAAAACGAATTCCCATAATATATGTTAAAAGAACCGGGGCCAGATAGAACCACTCTCTCTCCTCATTTGAGAGTATTGATTTTACCTGAGGCAAATACCCATTGGAAAAAGCTTTAAATGCTTCTATATTAAACCTGACTAAATCCAGATTTTTTTCATCCTCTTTTGCTGTGCAGGCAGATGTTCTTAGAGCATCTCCGTAATCATAATAGAGAATGCCGGGGCCAACGGTATCCAGATCAATTACAGCAACAGCTTTTTTATCCCTAAAAAGGAGGTTGTTGATTTTTGTATCATTATGTACAACTCTTAAAGGAATTTTACCCTCATTTGTAAGAGTCTCTATTAAACTCAGTTTTGCCTCTCTCTCTTGATAGAAATCAATCAGATCCTTTACAGAGCCTGCTCGTTTAGATAAGTTACCAGATATAGCTTCTTTTAGTTGTCTCAATCTAAAAGATAGTCTGTGAAAATCTCTTATTGCCTCTTCAAATTCATTCACTTTCAAAGTGCTGCAGATATTTGCAAACCATCCGTAAGCATTTCCTGCCTCATATGCCTCCCACTCATGCTCTATAACATCAACAGAGTAGGAATCTTCAATATAAGAGGTCATACGCCAGGCATAACCCTCATCATCAAATGTAAGGTACTCTCCATCTGTATTAGGAATAATCTCTGCAATAGTAATTGTGTCTCTTTGTGATAAGATCCTACTCTGGAGTCTCAAATGAGTATCAACAATTCCTTTAGGATTGGGAAAAACTTTTGTATTAATACGTTGGAGTATAAATATATCCGATACACCCTCCAAAATAAGTTTGTATGTATCATTTATATGGCCATTCCCAAAAGGAAGAGCACTTAACACTTTATTATGAGGAAAGTATTTAAGAATAACGTTGAGCATCATTAAAAAAGTTTAGTGTGAATTCAAAATCTGCACAACAAATATATAAATATATTTATAACCTACAAGTTCTTTTTAATTAATTTTAATATGTTCGTTTTGATTATTGAGTTGATAAAAAGTATTTGACATAACTACAGGAAGTGTTCCAAGAATTCCGGCTCTCTCATGTAGTCCGGATACAAGTATCTGACTATCTTGTTTTAACTGAAGTATTGTATACTTTCCAATCTTTTGTTTTACAGGATCTTTTATAAGATTCCCTGCTTCCGCCATCTCTCCTCCAATAATAACAGCATCGGGATTGAATAGATGGATTAATGTAGATACTCCTTTGGCTAAAAATTCAGCTGCCTCTTCCAGTAGCTCAATAGATAGCAGATCGCCCGAATTTGCAGCACTGATTACTGTTTTGAGATTTATTGCCTCCGGATTATTATGGGTTATCCTGGAGATAATTGAGTTCTTTCCTTTAAGAATCATCTCTTTTGCCCTATGAACAATCGCAGTTCCCGAGGCAACTGTCTCCAGACAGCCAATTCTCCCACAGTAACACAGATCGCCTTCCGGAACCATCTGTATATGTCCAAACTCACCGGAATAGCCCGATCTCCCCTTATATAGCTCCCCATTTAGAATCATGCTGAGACCTATACCGGATCCAATATTTATAAAGAGAGCATTATCATAATCTCCGGCCAATCCAAACCACTGCTCACCAAGAGCCATTGTTCTGGTATCATGCTCTATATAAACATTCATATTTAGAAGCTCCTCAAATGTTTGTTTAACCGGAGAGCCTCCAAAAATTGGATAGCTGTAACTCACTCCATCTCGAATATTAAAAATACCAGGAATTGCCACTCCTGAACCTAACACAACATCTCTATCTAATTGATGAATATTCAAAATTTTATCTACAGCTTCCTTTATAGTAGGCAAAATTGTATCACTGTTAGAGAGCCCCTCTGACAGCTGCATCATCTCACCTATCATATTGTTATGAAGATCAAATAGCCCGATATTGGTATATCTTCTACTGAGATCTATCCCTAAAATATATGCAGCATTAGGATTAAGCCCAAAAATTGTGGGTTTTCTTCCACCGGTAGAGTTTGAGATCCCGTAATTGAGAACCCAACCCTCGTTTGTTAACTCGATAATAATATTAGTTATGGTGGGAATGCTATTATTTGTTAAAGAGCAGAGTTCTGAGATAGATTTATTTCCCTCTTTATAAAAAATCCACATTAACTGATTTTTGAGTAACTGTTTTTTAAGATGAACTCCTGTAGATCGCTCTTCTAAAAAAAACTTCTTTAAATTATTAACACCTTTCATAGATTGTGTAGGAGAATTATTTATTAAGATAGCATAAATAAAGATGTAAATTTAATAAGAAATTTATTCTTTGCCAGATATAAAAAAAGGAGTCCGTTTTTCAACGAACTCCTTTGTGGAGAATATCGGAGTCGAACCGATGACCCCTTGCTTGCAAAGCAAGTGCTCTAGCCAACTGAGCTAATTCCCCGGGTAAGAGAGCGCAAATATACGCAAAGAAAAGGAAAATGCAAATTCGAAAATGAGCCTGGGAAAGTTTACTCTCCAATAGGCGAATTTTTGAATTTGCGAAGAAGCGCAGCTTCTTCTTTTCTTTGCCCGTTATTTGCCGAACGGGAGGGGAAACATGGAGTCGCAGAGCGACGACATAATTCCCAATTTCAAAGAACATTAGTAGTCCCGAGCGGAGTTGAACCGCTGACCCCTACATTATCAGTGTAGTGCTCTAACCAACTGAGCTACGGGACTATATAAATACTAAGATAGCATTAAGAGTAACAGAAGAGGATAACTCCTCAGGTCATTTAAGCTCCAAAAAGGAGGTGTTCCAGCCACACCTTCCGGTACGGCTACCTTGTTACGACTTAGCCCCAGTTACTAGTTTTGCCCTAGGTCGCTCCTTGCGGTCACGAACTTCAGGCACCCCCAGCTTCCATGGCTTGACG
>JAUYTB010000341.1 GCA_030695305.1 Bacteroidales bacterium | reverse complement strand
CTGCGACCCCTTACAGGGTAACACCTCTCAATCTCCCCAACTATTCGGGAGAGAGAAGATAACGACATAAGCGAAGGGGTGCCGCCTCCCAGGTAGATAGTCTCAACAATCTCCCCCTCCCCAAAAGAGTCCGCAGCAGAGGAGATCTCATGAATGAGCGCATCCACAAAGCTATCCCTCTTACTCAACATCTTTGTTGAATAGAAGTCACAATAGATACAGAATTGTGAACAGAACGGGATGTGAATATAGATCCCTGCCAATTTATAGATTAATACAAAGTAACTATCTTAACAGCAAGTCTGTGCTGCCCAGCTTACTCTCCTCTGTATAGATATCTACATTATAGACACCCTTAACATAGGGTTGGTTGCTGGCAAAGAAGATACACACTTCAAGTTCTGAGCCCTGATAATCTACCTCTCTTACAGCAGAGTAGATCATCTGCTCACCTGCAGATGTAAAGATCTGCTGCTGAGAATTTGTCATTAAGATTCCATCCGGCCCCTTTACTCGAATATAGATTCTTCTTGGCCCTTTAACAGCAATAGAGTTCTCAATAAGATTCATACAGGTTTTGAGTTTGGCAGTTCTGCTGCTTCTGTCTGTGTCCCTGTCCGATGAGTTTATAGCTGTCATTATAAAACCTCTGCCCTTAAGCACAGAGCCCACCTCTACCTTACGAGCATACTCGTCGGTTGTAGATTGTAGATCCTGAAACTTGCGCATAGTCTGTTTTGCCTCGTCACGGGCTAAAACCGCATCTTTTCTAAGAGTGATATTGAGAGTGTTAAGAGAGTCAATTTGCTGAATATAGCTTCTCATAATTGAGCGCAGGGTCCCCAGCTCCTTCTCATATTCACGTATCCTGGCTCTGTTTGTGGCCTCAGTCTTCTGAACTCTCTCTATAAGTTGCTCAACCTTCTCTCTCTCTCTGTTAAGCTCTGCATTCAAACTATCATTATTGGTTGTTAAAACACCATAATCTTCGCGAAGCTCGTACATAGATGTGGTAAGCTGCTCCTTCTCTACATTCAACTCCTTTATCATTCCGCTCCTGTCTACCCATATCCACGCCAGAACAACAGCAAGTATCACTGCAACAACTGCCATTCCAATAACCAGTCTCTTTAAATTCTTCTCGTTTCCCATATCTGTTCTATTATTTATAACAACTCATACCCTACAAAAATAGAAATTTTATCCCATATACTGTAGATTATTTTTGTTAGCTTTGTCTGATATTTCAATTAAAAATCTTAAAAAAGCTATCTTATGCAGTTGAAAAAGCTTGTTGCAGGAATTGATATGGGCGGCACCAACACTGTTTATGCCCTGGTAGACGAAGTAGGAACAATATACGGAAGCGGAACCTTTCCAACTAACCTGTATCAGAATTTTGACCAGTACATAGTTGCATTGAGAGATGGCATTCTTGACCTCTCCTCCAAAATTGAGAGAGAACACAAAATCATGGGGATAGGTATCGGAGCGCCCAACGGGAACTACTATACCGGTTGTATAGACTCTGCAGCAAACCTTATATGGAAAGGGAGTCTTCCTATGGCAGAGAAGCTTAAGGTGCTCTTTGGCGGTATTCCGGTAGTTTTAACCAATGATGCCAATGCAGCAGCCATAGGTGAGATGATATACGGCTCTGCAAAGGGTATGAAGAACTTTGTGGTTATAACCCTGGGAACCGGTTTAGGGAGCGGATTCGTAGTTAACGGAGAGGTTCTTTACGGTCATGACGGCTTTGCCGGAGAGTTTGGACATATTTCATATAAGAGAGATAGTCGCCAGTGCGGATGCGGCAGAAGGGGTTGTCTTGAGACATTTGTATCTGCCCCCGGACTCAAGCGAAATACATTTGAACTACTAATTAACGAAAACACACAATCATCACTAAGAGAGTTTACGTTCTCCCAGATGACATCAAAAGATGTAGCAATTGCTGCCCAAAATGGGGATAAAATTGCAAAGATGGCATTTGAAATGACAGGTAAAATCCTTGGAGAGGCCCTTGCGGACCTGGTTGCCATAACAACTCCGGAGGCCATATTCCTCTTTGGAGGTCTTGCAAAATCGGGCAACCTTATCTTAGACCCCACTCGTGAATCTATGGAGGCCAACCTGCTCTCTCTCTGGAAGGGCAAGGTAAAGCTTCAACTATCTAATCTTGACGAAGATAATGCTGCTATCCTTGGCTCATCTGCCCTCGCCTGGAAAGAGCTCAACAAATAAACTTAAAGAACATAAATATAGCATTATGAATACTAAATTCAATTTCAACAGATATGCATCCAGAGCTGTTAAGTATCTGGTATATCTTGTAGTAATCTTCTTTCTTGTCATTGCGATCTTCTCTCTGACATCAAGCCAGGGTTTCAACTTCTCAAATCTCTTCCGCGAAGGGACCGAGATTCAGATAGCTGTATTTCTTCTTGTTATGTCTCTTATCTATCCTATTTTCGGTTATTCGTCCAAAAGGGTCTATCTCAATAAGAGCTATCAGGAAGATAAACAGAAGATTCAATCTGTATTTGAACAGAACAAATTTGTTCTCGAGTTCGAAGGTGTCACAACTACCACTTTCCGCCACAAATCACCGCTGGTTAAAGCTTTTCGTATGTACGAAGATAGAATCATCGTGGACTTTGCCGATAACCCAATTGTACTGGAGGGTCAGCGAAAAGAGGTTTACCGTATAGCGCGTATGATTGAGTATGCGGTAAGGGACGACAGAAACGACGGTTAATCTTAACGGTTTGGCAAGGTTATCCTTGTGCAAATTCAAGCAGATGTATTTTGTACCCCTGAGCCAGAAATTGGGATTCGTAACGGGTCTTTACCGAGAGAATCTCGTCGGCACGGCCGCTTCCGTAAATATCGTCGTTGGCTTCCAGGAGCAGGAGATCGTCCCTGGAGTTTACAAGGTCTAGAGTGTACTCATAAAGAAATGAGCTGTCGGTCTTTAGTCGAATAACACCTCCGGGTAGAAGAAATTTTTTATACCTCTCTATGAATGCAGGCGATGTAAGTCGCTTGTTTTCGCTTTTAATTTGAGGATCGGGAAAGGTAATCCATATCTCCGAGACCTCTCCGGGGGCGAATGCCCACTCGATGAATTCGATTCTGCAGCGTAGAAATGCAGCATTTAGCAACCCCTCTTCGGTTGCAGTCTTGGCTCCCCTCCACATCCTGGCTCCCTTTATATCAACTCCTATAAAGTTTTTTAGAGGTTCCCGCCGGGCCAGAGCAACAGTATATTCACCCCTTCCGCAACCTAGTTCAAGAACTATAGGGTTGCTGTTTTTGAAGTGGTCACTGTTCCACTTACCTTTCATGAAGTGATCTTTACGAAACACCTCTTCGAATTCCGGCTGGTACAGACAACGGAAACTCTTGTTCTCCTCAAATCTTTTTAACTTATCCTTACCCATTGTTAAAGCTTACTTATTATAACACCCATAGCCCCGGAACACCCCTTTTTGGTGACAGAGAGATTGTTGTTTATATAGAATTTCCATTTGCCCCTCTCTGCCAACACCACCCCTGTTCTGTATCCCCACTTCATATCTCTCCATCTCCCTGTTTTAACCCCAGTATAGGGTATCATATCCATCCTCACAGGCAGTGTAATTGTGTCATTATAGAGAGATCCGCCCGGTCTCTCTATGGTGAGTATAAGCGGGAGATTCTCCTCATCAAAAGAGTCAGGGATTCTTGCAAAGATCTCAATTTTGTATTGAGATGCTGTATCTTGTGAGTCGAATGTTGTGAGGTGTCTATATCCGGGATAGTACTCACCCCACCCTTTACAGGAGATAATCAGTACAGATATAAGAAGTAGAAGTAAATATTTAATCCCCTTTCCATCAGGATTCATGGCCACCCTTTCTTTTGTTGTTTCTAAAACTCTTGGCTCTCTTATTATTATTGTTGTTGTTTCTTCCCTTTTCTCCGCCCTTATCGTCGAAGCGGGAGATACTATCCTCGCCAACAGCACTCATAAACTCCGGCATCTTATTCTCTTTCCTCGGATTTACATTAGTGGCCTTTACACCACGTCTGTTGAGCCTAAGAATCTCTTTTACCCTCTCTGCATCCAGAGGAAACATATTTGTCATACTATTCTGCTCAAACGAGAACCACATAATTCCCTTAAGAGTGTCTGTCTTAACCAGATATACAAGGCCATCTTCGGTTTCCAACGGAGATCTCACATTTGGAATATTAATGTGTGCATCAATATATGTAGCCGCCTCGTAGTTGATGCAACATTTAAGTTTACTGCACTGACCTGCAAGCTTCTGTGGGTTTAATGAGAGATCCTGAGTACGTGCTGCCTGAGTGGTAATAGACTGAAAATCGGACATATATCTTGAGCAACACAACTCCTGACCGCACACACCTATACCTCCAATCAAACCCGCCTCCTGTCTCGCTCCAATCTGCTTCATCTCAATCCTTATCCGGAACTCATCTGCAAAAACCCTTATTAACTGCCTAAAGTCAACCCTCTCGTCTGCAATATAGTAGAAAATCGCCTTAGTGCCGTCTCCCTGAAACTCCACATCTCCAATCTTCATATTCAGGTTTAGTGAGGCAGATATCTGTCTCGCTCTTATCATTGTCTTGTGCTCTCTTGCGATGGACTCCTGCCAGCGCTCTATATCCAGTGGTTTGGCTTTGCGGAATACCTTGCGAAACTCATAGCTCTTAATATCTATATTGTTTCTTCTTAGTTGTGATAGAATTACAGGGCCGGAGAGTGTAACGATTCCAACATCATGACCGTTAACTGCCTCCACAACAACAATATCTCCCACCTGTAACTGAACTCCGGAGATGTTTCTGAAATATAACTTTCTGGTATTCTTAAACCTCACTTCAAAAAGGTCGCGGGTCATCTCGTTGGGGATATTGCCCAGCCAGTCATGAACACTCAATTTACAGCAACCGGGGTTAAAATCGCACTTTAACTCTCCCTCATCTGTTCTGTAATTGATGCTCCCCCTGTTACAATCATATTTTATATTTTGTGTATCCATATTTTATAAATTACAAAGATAGAAAAAAGCGGTTACCAAGATCGGCAAATATATACCGGGGGTTTACGTTCCGGTTAATATCATGTAGTGCATTGTTTAGTAGCTCATACGCCTTGGGGTAAAAAGAGGGGTTTATACGCCCACTCCAGTAATCTGTCTGCTTCTGATGGGAGATGGGTGTATTGGAGATTTCGCAGGCTCCCATTTTTGTGATAAGAGCTCTTCGCAGAAACTCCAGTGTATATTCACAAAAACGCTTCTGGTTCTCTCTTCCAATGAGAGATATCTCCTCCCAAAACGTAATCACCCCCTTGAGATCCTTAGAGGCGCATGCCTCAAGAAGGCTAGTAAGGGATTTGTCATAATTAGTTGACATTTCGGAGTCCCGTATCAGTTGTCTGGCCCTGCTGATGCTTCCTCCTGATATTCTTGCCCAGAAGTGCGCCTCAGTTTGGTCAATATCAAACTCCTGCATAAGTTCGCGTCCAAGGTCATCTTTATCTACCGGAGGAAGAGAGAAGATCTGACACCTGGAGAGGATGGTTGTGATTATCCTCTCCGGAGATTCACTTACCAAAAATATAAATGTCTCCTGAGGCGGCTCCTCAATAAGTTTAAGCAGTCTGTTGGCAGCTTCCTGATTCATCCTCTCGGGTAACCAGATAATCATAAACTTACGCCCTCCCTCAAAAGCTCTGAGACTTAACTTTCTCACTATAAGGGTGGCCTCATTTACTCCAATCATACCCGATTTGTTTTCGACCTCTATCTTATCATACCACTGCTGCTCTGTGATATATGGATCGGATAATACCGACTCTCTCCATTGGGCTATAAAGTGGTCACTAACCGGTTTTTTATCTGCCGTAACCGTTTTTGTCGTGTTTACAGGCATTGCAAAGTGCAGGTCGGGATGGATAAGTTTTGAGAATCTGTTGCAAACAGAGCAGACCCCGCAGGAGTCTCCCGCAGAGGATGATGGGCATGAGAGGTACTGAGCAAACGCAATGGCCATAGCTAGAGCCCCATATCCGGACTCTTCACTAAAGAGTATTGCATGACTCACCCGCCCCTCCATTGATGTCAGTTGCTCTTTAATTCTCTTTTGTCCTACTATCTCTGCAAATTGCATAACTCAAAAATTTACCCAAATATAACCATTTCGCAACTATTACAATCGAACTCAACCCGGAATCTCCTGCCTCCGTTCTCAAGCCATAGCGGATCGCTGTATCTGCCCCCCCTTCCCTCTTTGTGGCACATATCAAGCTCTTTGCGGATGCAGTAGCGGCATCTCATCAACTCTGCCTCTGCTGGTGGAGCAAGCTCAAATGCCTTCTCTATTTTCAAGGCTCCCAATTGGGTGTAGAGTTTAGCAGATAGTGAGTTGGAGATATTCTCCCGGTAGTCTGCCACCATACCCTCAAGAGGCCGCTGCCCCCTATCAGCAGATTGCCCATCTACTGATTTTTGTGATGCTGCATCGCCTCTCTCCGCTGCCACATCTGCGGCTACTCTCTCTCCTCGTGGTGCCTCACCTCTTGCCGCGGCTTCTCTCTCTGCTCTTTTGGCAACAGGCAGTGAGTCTAATTGTGAGGCGATCTCCCTCCTCATACCGTTAAGCACAGAGGCAGGGTAGAAGAGAGATTGATAAAGAGCAATCTCTTTTACAGTAAACCGGTATATCCCGGACCTCTTCTCAAGCTGCCGCAGAATGCCCTCTTTTGCAAGGGCGGGGTCTTTGGCATTCTCATATATGTTTGGATACTCAATCTTTACCTCTCTGCCATCTTCACTCACAGCGGTAAGATTAGTCACTCCCTCTTCACAGCAAAACGTAACTGCAACATCTATAATCCTCTCCGGCATATTGCTCTCCAACTCCTTCTCAAAAAGGTGGTTGTAGTTTCTGTAGATTTTAGACTTGGCAGAGATCTTTACATTGTCGTTGGTATAGACAACATCTCCCTCTGCTACACTTGCACGTATGCCTGTCTGAGTGCCATCCGGAGCTATAATAAAGAGTCCGTCTCCGTTAGAGAGAGCCACTGCCGGTTTGTATCTAAAATTTACACTCCCTCTCCTATCCTTGCCTACCGACAAAATCTCGCCGATATACTCCCCTTTGAATCCTGCACTCTCCCCGCTGCTCCACTCTCCCCGCTCTCCCTCAATAAAAAGATTTGTGTAACCCCTGTTAAAGGTACTCTCCGGTCTTGGGGTAAATCCACCGTATAGTTTTCCGTATGAACTCCTCTTTGCCATAATATCTTGCCCCTCTAAGATCCTGTCCATGACACTCCTGTAATAACGAACCACATTCTTGATATATGGCTCTCCTTTGAGACGCCCCTCAATCTTAAAAGATGTAACGCCTGCTGACATAAGTTGTGGAATGTAGTGGGCAAGGTTCAGATCTTTTAGAGAGAGTATAGGCCTGTTTGCAGCAATCACCTCCCCCTTTCCATCTACAAGATTGTAGTTTGAGCGACACAGCTGAGCACACTCCCCCCGGTTGCCGCTGCGTCCTGTGACCCTGCTGCTTAAGTAGCACTGACCACTGTATGAAACACAAAGAGCTCCATGAATAAATGTCTCCAGCTCCATTGATGTACTCTTGCCAATCTCCTCAATCTGTGTAAGAGAGAGCTCCCTTGCAAGAATGGCCCTTTTAAACCCGAGAGACTCAAGCATCCTTGCCCTCTGCGGTGTACGAACATTTGTCTGGGTAGATGCAAAGAGTGGAATTGGAGGTAATCCGGCTTTAAGCAATCCCAGATCCTGAATTATCAGGGCATCACACCCCGCCTCATACGCCTGATGAGCAATCTTTACGGCACTCTCAATCTCATTGTCGAATAGAATGGTATTGAGCACCATATAGACTCCCGCTCCAAATTTGTGAGCATAAGATGCAACTCTCTCTACATCGGCGATTGAGTTGCCGGCTGCCTCTCTGGCTCCGAATGATGGTCCTGCAATATAGAGAGCATCGGCACCACAGTTAATTGCTGCAATGCCGATGTCTATGTTTTTTGCTGGTGCTAAAATCTCTGTCTCCCTTAGTTGCACTTTAGTGTTGTTTTCACCTTGAACTCCGCAACCTGCTTGTATGTTGCATCGTTAAGCAGCTGCTTGTAATAGCCGCAAGCTTTTGCATTATTGTTCTTTGCCTCATAGGAAACGGCAAGGTTGTATATTGTACTGCTTTTATCCTTTGCATCCGGGTCTGCTGCAAGATAGCTCTCAAGAGCGTCAATAGCTTCGTCATATCTCTTAAGCTGAACACCTGCAAGACCTATAAGTTTGAATCCGTTTGCAGATTCTGAGTACTCATTGGCTTTTTTAGCGTTAGAGAAGACATCTGCCCACTTCTTATCTCTTGTTGCTGCGACAGATCTCTTTAGATAGATTGTTGATATCTGTCTTGGAGAGTTTGTGATTTCGCCAAGCTCTATCGCCTTTTCAAAAGCAACAATAGCAGCATCCTCATTATTCAGGCGGCTCTCTGCCAACCCAATATAGAGATATGCATTAGCGTTTGAAGGGTCTGCAACTATAACCTTTTTGAATCCGGCTATCGCTTCCGGAAGTTTCCCTCCGTTTAGAAGATTTGTGGCATTAACCATAAGAAGCTGAGGTATGAGACCTTCTGCCTCATCTGCCACCTCCGGCATTGAGTAGCTTTTTGCCGTTTCGCCTGCTTTTTTAAGCTGAACAATGGCATTGTCTATCTCTCCCGAGGTTGCCAGCTCTTTCCCGTAACGGAGATGTATTTGAGGAATGATGTTTTTGCACTCCACTATCAAAGCATCTCCATCGTCACCACGATCTTCTGCGGTGAGTGTTTCAAGCATTTTTAGCGCTTTGTTAAATGAATCTATGGCCGCAACATAGTTGCTTTCGCTTAGGGCTTTGCCTCCGGCATTGTACAACTCTGTGGCTGCTTCCATGTCCTGACCGTATGCAGTAACAAATGTTAATGCTGTGATAATACATACGGCAAAAAATGTCTTGACTCTTTTCATCTGACTAATTTTAAAAAAATGAACAAAAAATTATAGTTACGATTTAGGGTTATCTGCAAAAATAAAAAAAACTAAGTTACCATGCAAAATTATAATTATATTTGTACTATCTTAAAAATCAAATCAAGTAATATTTTATGAAACGACTATTCCTTATTGCGGCCTCGTTTATACTCTCATTGGGAGCAATAGCGCAGATGCCGCAACCAATGCCGCTCGACCCAAAGGTAAGAAGCGGGAAACTCGAGAACGGACTCACCTATTTTGTAATGAAAAACAGCGAACCTAAGGGTCAGGCAGAGTTCTTTATCGCACAAAAAGTAGGCTCAATTCTGGAGGAGGAGAACCAGAGGGGGTTAGCTCACTTTTTGGAGCATATGGCATTCAACGGGACCAAAAACTTCCCGGACAACAAAGTGATATCTTATCTTGAGACTATCGGTGTAAAATTTGGTGCAAACCTTAATGCCTACACAGCTGTAGATCAAACAGTCTATAATATCTCTGCCGTTCCTGTACGGAGGCAGGGTATAATTGACTCATGTCTGCTTATTCTGCATGACTGGGCGTCTGCCATCTCTCTTGAACACGACGATATAGACAAAGAGAGGGGAGTAATACGCGAAGAGCTTCGTACCAGAAGCAATGCCCAAATGAGAATGATAGAGATATTACTCCCGGAGATTATGCCGGAGAGCAAATATGCTCACCGCCTTCCCGGGGGTCTTGTAGAGGTTGTTGACAACTTCACATATCAGGAGCTAAAAGATTACTATCACAAATGGTATCGCCCAGATCTGCAAGGGATTATTGTAGTTGGTGATATTGACCCGGAGGCCATTGAGAAGCAGATTATCAAACTTTTTGGTGCTATTCCAAAACCAAAAAACCCTGCACCTCGTGAGGAGTTCCCTGTTCCCGACACAAAAGAGCCGCTAATCTCTGTGGCAAGCGACCCGGAAGCTACCTCTTCCAGTGTTATGGTTTTTTACAAGCACGATGTTGTTCCTAAAGAGCTTCGCCCCACAGCTGCCTCTCTTGTTTACGACTATATGACCACTATGGTTACAAGTATGCTAAATTCAAGGCTGTCTGAGATAGCACAAAAGTCTAATTCACCATATACCAGCGCGTCATCCTCTTACGGCGATTTTATAGTATCTAACACCAAGAGTGCTTTTGGTGTATCTGCAGGTGCCAGGGAGGGAGAACTTGACTCTGCTCTTAAGGCAATTGTACAAGAGGCCGAGAGGGTAAAAAGATTCGGGTTTACCGCATCTGAGTATGAGAGAGCTAAAGCAAATTACAACAGCCGCCTGGAGCAGACATATAAAGAGAGAGAGAAACTGAGCAGTAACTATTTTGTACAGCAGATTCTTAATCACTTCCTTACAGGAAACGCTATGCCCGGCATAGAGATGGAGTATGTGATGATGCAGCAGATAGTTCCTGCAATTCCGCTTGAGCAGATCAATATTTTTGCAATGTCACTTCCTACAGAGAACAATGTGGCAGTTGCCATTATGATGCCTAAGAAAGAGGGACTTGATATCCCAACTAAAGAGCATGTTCTTGATGTATTCCAAAATGCCCGTGCTTCCGAAGTTGAGGCATATGCAGAGACTGTGTCCAATGAGCCCCTTATCTCAAAAGCTCCGGCTCCTGGTAAAATTGTATCAGAGGTAAACGAACCAATGAGCGGGGGAGTTGTGTGGAACCTCTCAAACGGTGCAACAGTTGTTATTAAAAAGACCGATTTCAAAGAGGATCAGATTCTTTTTAATGCATCAAGCCGCGGAGGGTTCTCTCTATTTGATATTAAGGACATTATAAGCACTAAGGTTGTTTCTGATCTCGCCTCTGTAGGTGGTGTTGGAAACTTTAGCACAACAGACCTTAGAAAGGTTTTGGCAGGGAAAAATGTATCTATCCGTCCGGCCATTTCCATATCCGGCGAGTCGCTCTCCGGCAGCAGTGCTCCTAAGGATATTGAGACCTTTATGCAACTTGTTTATCTTAACTTTACGTCGCTAAGAAAAGATAGTGATGCATATGAGGCATGGGTTGGAAGGATGAAGGCACAACTTAAGAATATGAGCGCAGAGCCTATGTCTGCATTCTCGGATACGCTTCAGTCTGCCCTATACAATAACAACCCTTATGCAGCCAGACTAAACATGGAGATGCTTGAGAAGGTTGACTACGACAGAGCCATGACTCTTGCAAAAGAGCGTTTCTCAAATGCAGCAGATTTCACATTCACGTTTGTTGGTAATGTTGATGCTGCTACACTCAAGCCACTTGTTGAGACCTATATCGCATCACTTCCGGGTAACAAAGGGAGAAAAGAGGATTGGAAAAACGTAGGTCTTGTCCCTGTTAAAGGTAGCATTAAGAGACATTTCGAGAGGGAGATGCAGACACCTAAAGCAACTGTATATACCATCTTTACAGGAAACATTCCTTATAATGTAGAGAATCAGATTATGGCAAGTATGACCAAACAAGTTTTTGATCAGGTATTTACAAGAACAATTCGCGAAGAGGAGCAAGGTACATACGGAGTTGGAGTTAACATGAGCATCTCAAACTACCCTTTTGAGAGCTTCACATTCCTATTTGGCTTCGATACAGATGTGGCACTTAAAGAGAGACTGCTTGCAAGGGCACATAAAGAGATTGGAATTGTAATTGAAAACGGCGTTATGCAAGACGATTTTAATAAGATTATGGAGTATATGACAAAGAACTATGCCCAAAATCTGAGAGAGAACGGCTACTGGTTAAGCGTTATCACAAACAGATATCTGATGGGTAAAGATCTGCACACTACCTATGAGGCGGCACTTAACTCAATAACTCCTGCAAAACTTAATAGCTTTATCAAGAGTGTTTTCAGTCAAAACAACCAGCTTGAGGTGTTCATGAAAGGGATTGCTCAGGAGAGTAAATAACAGCTGAATTGAATTAATCAATCAGTTTTAATTTGGATCAAATTTACCGGTAGTTACTGCAGATATCTAAACTCACAGTAACTGCCGGTATTATTAAAAAAGTACCGTTAAAGAGTTGTTTAAGATATGGTAAACCCAACTATAATTGAGATTGATAACTTTTTAATCTCATCTTCTATATTCACCGAGAAGTTCTTCTGTGATATCCCTAGATGCCGTGGTGCCTGTTGTATTATTGGCGACAGCGGAGCTCCCCTGGAAGATGGTGAGCGAACGCTCATAGAGAAGGAGTACTCAAAAATCTCAAAGTATCTAAGGCCGGAGGGTATCCGGACAATAGAGGAGCAGGGGATCTCTGTGCGTGATCTTGACGACGATCTTGTTACCCCGCTGATTGGTGGAGAGGAGTGCGCATACACTCTCTTCGATAAGGATGATAACTGCTTTTGTGCTATTGAGTTTGCTCATAACGAGGGAGAGAGCACTTTGAGAAAGCCCATATCATGCTGGCTCTACCCTATTAGGGTCTCAACCTTGTCAAATGGTATGGTTGCTCTCAATCTTCATGAGTGGCATGTTTGTATTGATGCATACGCCAAAGGGAGAAGAGATGGAATCCCTGTTTACCGTTTTCTAAAAAATCCTTTGATTCATGCTTTTGGAGAGGAGTTCTACGAGAAGCTCTCTATTTGTGCAGCTCAAAACTTTTAGCCCACTATAAGACCCTTGTTCCAACATAGTTGGCAATTTGGGCAAGATCTCTCTTATATTGTGACTCCTTTATTATCTCCAGCGAGTTTACTGCAAAATCGCAATACTCCGTTAGGGTATTTTGTGCCAAATCTGTTCCCGAAAATCTCTTAACAAATTCTATAGTCCTGGCAGCCATTGACTTGTCATTATAGTCGGACTCTTTTATATCTTTAATCATCTCCAATTTTTCACTCTCCGGTGCTCCTCTTAACGCAAGAATTAGCGGTAGTGTAATTTTCTTTTCGCAGATGTCTGCTCCGGACTCCTTTCCGGTGTTCAGCTCCGGCATATAGTCAAAAATATCATCCCTTATCTGAAACGCTATTCCCAGATTATATGCATATCCTGCCATGGCCTCGATGATCTTCTCCGACGTACCGGAAGAGTAAACTGCACTTGCTACAGAGGCAACAAAGAGACTCGATGTTTTCCTTGTGATAATATTGAGGTAGTCACTCTCTGTTGTGTCCAGGGATGAGGCCTTTTGCATCTGAAAGAGCTCTCCCTCGGATAGTTCTTCTACCGCTTTTGTAAAAAAAGCGAGAATATTGGGGTCGTTCTCTCTGGTGAGCAGAGATAGTGCCTTAGATAGCCAATAGTCTCCGCTCAGAACTGAGGCGGCAGGGGAGAACATTGTCTGTACTGTTGGTGCTCCTCTCCTTACAGAGGAGTCGTCTGCAACGTCGTCATGAAGAAGGGTTGCTGTATGGATCATCTCGGAGACAGCTGCACAGCAGATCGTTTTCTTACTTACCTCTCCACAAGCTCTCGCTGCAACAAGACTCAAAACAGGTCTTAGCTGCTTGCCTTTATTGGATAGCAGATAGCTATTAATTGAATTAAGAAACTCTACCTTACTGGAGAGTGTCTCTATTATAAGAGCATTAACTCTCTCTATATCATCCTTAACAGACTCCTCGATTATTTTCAACTCCATACTTTTTTTTTAACAACTAATAGTGTTCCGGCCTTAGAATCTCTCTTCCTGATATCTTTATGGTGTTCATCAGCTCTTCTACACTATTTACAACAATAAGGCTCTCCCTATAGTTCGGTTTAAGAAACCGCTTCTCTACAAAGTGCTCCAGAAGTTCTAAAAGCTTATTGTAGTATCCATCCTGATTAAAGATTATGACAGCACCATCATATTTTCCCAACCTCTTTAGTGTATATGTCTCCAGCAGCTCTTCCAGGGTACCCAATCCTCCGGGAAATGCAATAACAGCGTCTGTGTTCTCACGAAGAAAATCTTTTCTTTTACTCATTGTATCCACAATGGTGAGGTTTTTGATCTCCGGATGCTGAATCTCCATATCTCCCATAAACTCCGGTATTGCCCCCTCAACTCTTGCCTTATTTTTAAGCATTGTATCTATTATGACGCCCATAAGTCCCATACTGCTTCCACCGCATACTATACAATAACCTAACAGAGAGGCCGCCTCTGCAAAAACTCTGGCGGCCTCAATGTATTTATCCTCTAAAATGTTGCTTGAGGAGCAGTAGACACAGACTCTCTTTGTCATCTCCCGTCTAGAACATTAGTGCAACCGACAACTGAAATCCCTCTAACTTGGCATTTTTTAGATTCTGCCCGTTAATATCGCTGGCTTTTGCGCCCTGTAACTTACCAAGTCCCCAGTTATATTTACCGGTAATCTGCAGCTTCCATATGTCAAGACCCACACCCAATCCATAGCCGTAGTCAAATCGGTTAATATCGTCCCAGGCAGCATTCGAAAACATATCTCCTTTACCGATAGCGTATGAAATATAAGGACTTACCATAACAAAGGGTCTAAAAAGGAGCAGATCTATACCGAGTTGTACATTTAAAGGAAGTGTCAGATAATCTAAATAAAAATTATTGACAGGATTATCAATGTTTTCAACCCCTTTTCTAACAAAGAGAATTTCGGGCTGTAGTCCTAAACCGATAAACGGAACTTTTGTCTGGAAAGTCATCCCGAAATGGTATCCGGTCCTATTATTCCAGGTGTTGTCTACATTTTCTGTCACATCCTTATAGGAGTTGAAATTCAACCCCCCTTTGATGCCTATCTTTGCCTGCGAAAAGCCACTGACAGAGACAAAAAGCATCAGGATCGTGATGAGTGTAAATCTTTTCATAATAAATTGAATTAAATCGCTGTTTTTCTACATTAGCTCATTGATCTTGGATACGATGGCAGATTTTGTTGTAGAGCCTACGATCTTATCCTTTAACTCACCGTTTTTAAAGAAGAGGATGGTAGGTATATTGCGGATTCCATACTTTACCGGTACCTCTTCACTTGAGTCAACATCACACTTGGCTATAACCGCTTTGCCCTCATACTCTGCAGCCAGTTCATCAATAATTGGAGATATCATACGGCATGGTCCGCACCATGTTGCCCAGAAATCAATAACTACAGGTTTGTCGGACTTAATAACTATTTCGTTAAAATTTGAGTCATTTACTGCTATTGCCATTTTAGAATATTTTAATGATTTGTACTTAGATTTTTATTACGACTGCTAATTTACTATGTTTTTTTTAAAAAACCTACTCGGTTTTTATACCTTTCCCTAAACACCACTAAACAACGGAGTCTGCATCCCAGACAAAAGCCCTGAGTCCCTGATCTTCCGATTCTGCATTCAACCTCTTTAGTTCTGCTGTAAGAGTGTGAACCATCTCCTCCTCTACAACAGCCATGGTTGCCATGTTTTTTGAGGGCCATGCATGAGTCCCGTAGTGGGGTTCGCCCTTGACCGAACCCCTCCCCTGAACATCTGTCCATTTTGTAAAACCTCTCACATTGCATCCATTGAGAATATCCATAACAACAGCGGAGTGCGCCTGATTATATATTATCATAATTGCTTTCATCGCTTTTCTGTTTTTATAAGTTAATTAGAACTCTTGTTAAGTCTGGCATTTGCTCTCCTCTTTCTCTTAATATCTCCTGCATGGAATGAACAATATACCGTTGGGATAACTACCAGAGTTAGAATTGTAGAGACAGTAAGCCCACCAATAATAGAGATACCCATCGGCTGCCATATCTCGGAGCCCTCCCCTATACCTATGGCCATAGGGAGCATACCAAGAATAGTGGTGAGTGTTGTCATCAGTACCGGACGCAGACGCGAACGCCCTCCGGAGACTACAGAGCGCATTACACTCATTCCCCTCTCTTTATTGAGGTTAATATAGTCTATCAGAACAATTCCGTTTTTCACCACAATACCCACAAGCATGACAGCTCCAATGAGTGCAATTAGACTAAGAGAAGTATCTGTAAGCCAAAGTGCTGCAAAAACTCCTGTAAAGGCAAACGGGAGAGAAAACATGATTATAAACGGATCTCTAAACGACTCAAACTGAGCAGCCATTACTATATATGTGAGCATCACAACAAGTAACAGAAGTGTTAACATATCTGCAAAGGACTCCTGCTGCTCTTCGTAAGATCCCGACATCTTTATAACTATATTTTGAGGAAGTGGCAGAATATCTGTCTGCGCTGTAACCTCCTTTGCTATATCTCCAAGAGCTCTGTTATAGATAGAGCCGGTTACCTTTATAACCCTCTCTCTGTCCAGGTGCTCAATTGAAGGCGGAGCAAAATCTTCCAGTACCTCTCCAACCTCGCTAAGACGTATCATTCTGCCCTGGGAGTTATAGAGCTGTATAGATTTGATATCCTCGATATCTGACCTGTGGTCAAGACTATTCCTTACAACTATATCGTACTCCTCTCCATCTTCACGATACCTTGTGGTGATTACTCCATTAATTCGGTTTCTTACCACTGTTGCCGCACTTGTTAGTGTGATTCCGTTCATGGCAAGCTTCTTACGATCGAACTGAACTCTAAGCTGAGGCATATAATCCTCTCTGCTAAGCTTTACATCGCGTAAACCTTGTGTATTGCGCATGATCTCTGCCACCTTCTCTGCCACAACTGCAGCGTCATCCATGTTGTATCCCAACACATTCAGCTCCAGGTTGGATCCACCTGAGCCCATACCCTCGTTTGACCCTCCCGGAATCACCTCAAAGCGATAGAGCTCCGGTATTGCCATAAGATCTTCTCTCATAAGGTCGGAAATCTCAAAAATATCCCGTTTACGGCTTCTTGAGTCAGATAATCTGGCTGTTAGGGTTATAAGATGAGTTCCGGAACTTCCAAGAGACATAAATATATTTGATCCGTCCGACTGCCCCATGGATGCCTGAAGTACCTCTATCTCTGGATATTTATCTTTCCACTTTCCGTATATATACTCATTCAGCTTTCTGGACTGCTCAACTCTGGTCCCAACAGGCAGCTCTACCTTAATTGAGATTTGGGAGTTATCGGATGCAGGGAAGAAGTCTGTTCCTACCTTTGTGAGGAGCAATATACTGGAGACAAAAAGGGCAAAGGAGCCGGCAAACACAAGGAATCTGTGCTTTAGAGCCCATCCCAGCATCCTTGCATACCATGAATCAAGGTTGTTGAGCCCTCTCTCAATTGGCGAATAGAAGAACATAAAGGCCTTACTCCTTTTTGGATTCTTTTTGAGAATCCTTGAGCTTAGCATCGGTGTTAGAGTAAGTGCCGCTATTGTAGAGACGGTAATGATTATTGTTACTATCCATCCAAGCTGTTTGAACATAATACCTGCAAGTCCTGTAACCATAGTAAGAGGGAAAAATACTGCTACAATAGTGAGTGTAGATGCCACAACAGCTACTGCCACCTCGTTTGTGGCATAGATAGCGGCATCTTTGGGTTTACTCCCCTTCTCTATATGGGAGGTGATATTCTCAAGAACCACTATAGCGTCATCCACCACCATCCCTATTGCTATGGAGAGTGAGCTGAGCGATATTATATTAAGAGTGTTGCCGGTTATCATCAGATAGATAAATGCAGCAATCAGGGATACCGGAATTGTGAGAATAATTATAAATGTTGCCCTCCATCTTCCCAGGAAGAAGAGAACTACAATCATTACAAAGATACCTGCCAGCAGAACAGTCTCTGTGAGCGAGTTAATGCTGCTCTTTATAAAGTCAGATGTGTCAAGCACCATCTCCAGTTGAACATCAGGCGGAAGAGATGCTTTGATCTTTGGAAGCTCTTTATTGATTTTATCTGCTATCTCTACTACATTAGATCCGGACTGCTTCTGTATCACTATCATAGCAGATCGCTCGCCGTTGGTGTATACCTCTGTAGATCTCTCTTTAAGGGTATCCTTTACAACAGCTACATCCTTTAGATAGATGTTTTTACCCATAAAACTTCCGACGATAATCTCACTTATCTCATCACTCGATTTGAACTCTCCGTCTACCCTTACCGAGAATGTCTCAGATCCAATATCTATGTTACCACCGGGAATATTTCTATTCTCCATTGCAAGCAGTCCGGATATCTGCTCAACAGTCAGCTTGTAGGCCTCCATCTTCTTAGGATCTACAAGAACCTGAATCTCTCTCTGAGGTGCTCCGGAGATAGAGACAGATGCAACTCCGTTTATTCTATTGATGGGATTTGCAACTCTCTCTTCGAGAATCTTATAGAGTCCCTGAGGGTTTTGAGATGTTCTTGCAGATATAAATGCCACCGGCATCATGGATGAGTTAAACTTAAGAATCACAGGATTCTCTGTATCGTCCGGAAGGAAGTTTCTCTGCATATCTATCACCGTCCGGATATCATTCACCGCCTCATCCATATCTGTCCCATACTCAAACTCTATGGTTATAAGGGATATATTATCCTTAGATGTAGAGGTGATTCTTTTGAGATCAGATACCGTACTCAACGACATCTCAAGTCTTTTGGTAACATTCTGCTCTATATCGGTTGCGCTTGCACCCGAGTATGTTGTCATGATTGTTACCGCATTTAGCTCAATCTCGGGGTAAAGGTCAACTGAGAGTCTTGTGAACGAAAAGAGTCCAAAGACTACTACCCCTATAAATATCAGGGCGGTTGTTACCGGCTTCCTGACCGCGGTTTCGTATATTTTCATAATTGAGTCTCCGTTTTTATAGAGTTAAATCGAGAGCAGATTCAACAACCTTAACGGTTGCCTTGTCTTTGAGTGAGCTGTTCCCGGCAATAACCACCTTGTCTCCTGCCTCAATACCGCTAAAAACCTCATATATAGGTCCAATCCTTCTTCCAAGTTCCACTTTTGTAAAGTGAACAACATCGCCATCCAGCACATATACATACTTGTCATTCGTTCCCGACTGCTTAACTACAGCTCTGTCCGGAACCACAACTCTCTCCTTTGTGCCAAAATCTACCCTTGCCCTTGCAAACATACCCGGACGAATCTCCAGTGCCGGATTGTTGATCCTCACCTCTGCCACAAATGTTCTTGTATTTGGATCCACTACCGGGTGAACAAGCATCACACTTCCTTTAAATCTCTTCTCAGGGTATATATCAAGTGAGACCTCTACAGGTGTACCACTCTTGACCTGAGGAAAATACTCCTCTGAGATGTTGATAAGAATTTTTACCGGCTGCATCTGCATAACCACAAGAATTGGCATCCCTGTGGCAAGATCGCCACTGTCAAAATTCTTCTGAACCACAATACCGTCTATTGGTGATAGCAGCCTTGTGTTCTTAGCCAAATTTGCCAGACTCTCTTCTGAGATTTTTACCTGTGTTTTAATCTGATCGTACTGTTGCTCTGCCACTCCTCCGGCTCTGTATAGGGCCTCAATTCTGGAGAGATCCAGCTTTAGGTTCTCTAACTGAATCCTGGCTGAGGCGTAGTTGATGTTCTCCATCTCTACAAGGAGCTGGCCCCTCTTTACCCTTGTACCAACCTCGGCATATACCTTCTCTATTCTTTGAGCTGCAGAGCTGGATATATTATTCTTATACATCGGCTCGATGTTTCCGGTGAATTCAAAGTCTTGTCTTACAATTGCCCTCTCTATTGTGGCAACTTTAACCTGATACTCTTTTTGGGCTGTCTCTCCCGACTCGTCACCGGTACATGCAGCAACCAAAAGAGTAACTAACAGAAGCATTAATGTTATCTTTTTCATTTTTGAGTTAAAATTATTTCAGTTTAATATTTCAATTTTCTTATTATTTGTTTATCAATTTGTCATCCCCTGACACCTTCTCAAAATCGTTCTTTGCCTTAATATAGTCATAGATGGTCTGGTAAAAATTTAGTCTGCTTCTTGTTAGGGCAACCTCTGAATCGTTTAGCTCAAGGAGTGTCCCGGCACCGGTATTGTATCTAACCTTTGAGATCTCATAACCCTTTTGCGCCTGACGAACCGCCTCTTTATCTGATATCAGCTGCACTTGTGCACGATTCATCTCATTAATAGAGTTGACAAGGGCAATACTCAGATTGTTCTCCAGCTGCTCTCTCTGCATCTGAAGCTGTCTTGCAACCACCT
Source organism: Bacteroidales bacterium (assembly GCA_030695305.1). GTDB lineage: Bacteria > Bacteroidota > Bacteroidia > Bacteroidales > UBA932 > Bact-08. The sequence continues at coordinate 13,205 of JAUYTB010000341.1, read as the reverse complement.
GTGTCTGTCTCTCCTTTAGTGTGTAAGACATCTTATTAAAGATAGGTATCTGAATAGCAAGCCCTACAGCTACAGAGTTTGTCCATCTGTTTCCAAAGGTAAAATCTTCGCTCTGCATCTGTAGCTGGTAGTTGGCAAACCCCGCTAATGAAGGCAATCTCTGAGAACGAATAAGCTCTATGCTTTTATCTACTCTCTCCATCTGGATATCCATACTCCTTATGCTGCTATTGTTCTCAAGTGAAAGTTCTGTCGCAGAAGGGGGTGTTCCTATCTGACTCTCCATCTGAGATATAGACCCTTCTAATACTACAGGTGTGTTGAGGTCAATGGAGAGGAGAACTTTAAGCTGCATCTTTGAGAGTTCAAGACCACTCTTCGCCTGAGTGATAGAGGGCAGAATATTTCTTACGGAGACATCCGATCTTATCATATCATATTCTGATGCCAAACCGTTCTCATACGTTTTCTTAATATTATCTGCAGTCTCTCTTGCATTTTTATAGCTATCCTCAAGTACCTTTAGTGACTTCTCCAGCATTAAGACCCCATAAAAAGAGTTCTTTACTTGTGCTATAAGGTCAATTTTAGTGCTCCTTAGAGATTCAAGTGCAGACTTCATCTCAATCTCGGACATCTGGATATTCTTGAATATCGCCAATGAGAAGATTGGCAGCTGCATAGTTCCTGTTACTGCATAGCTGTTTGTAGATCCTATCTCCATCTTTCCTCCGGGGAAGAAGTCGGAGAAGAAGACCGGCTTCAGGATGTTGTTAGTGTACTGAGCATTGGCAGATAGTGAAGGGAACAGTGTATACCAGTTCTCCTGTTTAATCCAATCTACCCTTTTAATCTCTTCATCTGCTATCTTAACACTCAGATTTTGGTCTAGAGCTATCTCTAATGCCCTCTCCAAGGTAAGATGCAGATTTTCCATAACCGGCTGTTGAGCTTTGGCTGTTCCAATAGCCAGTATAACTGCAAAAAGCGTAACAACCACTTTGACTTTTGTACGGAATTTCATAAACTTCTTTATTAATTTGTTTTAGTAATATATTCATCAATTATCTCTCTCCCCTTTTCTGTTGCTATCCCTCTAAAATAGAGGATTACAACCTCTGCAAAGAGCTCTTTTCTGGAGTGCATCTTAAATGAGAAGAGCTCCGACTCTTCAAGTAAATTTGAGATCTCAATAATAATCTTTGATACAAGCTCTGTATCTATGTTCTCTATAATCAGCCCCTCTCTCTGTCCTTTGGCGAGATACACCCGAGTCCTCTCCATATGGTACTTCATAAACTTCTCAACAGTCTGCTTATATATTGTATAGTAGTACCTTTTTAGTTCGGTAAAAAAATTTCTTTTAAGATTAATTATCACATCGGACTGTGTCTGGTGAATTTTAAAGAGGAGTGACATCACATTATCTGACTCCTCCTCCATATCATTGGAATATTTAATCATTTGACAATGCAAAAAGTCAATACACTGCTCTAAAAGATCGGACTTATCTTTAAAAAGCTCGTAAAGTGTCTTTTTTGAGATGCCGTTCTCTTTTGCTATATCATCCATTGTCACCGCTTTGCAACCTCTGTGAAGAAACAACTCCATAGAGTTCTCCAATATCATTGTCTTTATATCCATACTTGTAGAATTTGCTGAATCCGGTACAATTTAAAACGCCGGAAACTTTGAAAACGTAAATAGTTTTCAAATTTTATGCCATAAATATTATTTACTTGCTAAATTTGTAATAACTTGTTAAAAAAATATTAAACCTTATAAATATGTATAAGAATTTTAAAGAGTACCTGCAAAATGAGATTAATAATATTGTAGAGGCCGGTCTCTATAAGAAAGAGAGAGTGATTGTTACTCCTCAACAGGCAAAGATTAAGATAGACTCCGGACAGGAGGTTCTCAACTTTTGTGCAAACAACTATCTGGGGCTGTCAAACAGTCCTGTTCTTGCAGATGCTGCTGCTGCTGCTCTAAAGAGTCACGGATTCGGAATGTCCAGTGTTCGCTTTATTTGCGGAACTCAGGATCTGCATCTGGAGCTTGAGAAGAGAATTGCAGAGTTTTTTGGAACCGAGGATACTATACTCTATGCCGCCTGTTTTGATGCCAACGGAGGCGTTTTTGAGCCACTGTTGGGAGAAGAGGATGCTATTATATCTGATTCACTCAATCACGCATCTATCATAGACGGCGTAAGACTCTGCAAAGCACAGAGATACCGCTATGCCAATGCAAACATGGAGGAGCTTGAGAACTGCCTTAAAGTTGCACAAGCACAGAGGTTTCGCCTAATAGTAACAGATGGCGTCTTCTCTATGGATGGAAACGTCGCCCCGCTAGACAAAATCTATGAGCTTGCAGGTAAATACAATGCAATGGTTATGGTTGATGAATCACACTCTGCCGGAGTTGTGGGTGAGAGCGGTCGCGGAACAACCGAACTCTTTGATCTTAAGGGAAAGATTGAGATTATCACCGGAACTCTTGGAAAGGCATTCGGAGGAGCAATAGGTGGATTTACCACAGGAAAAAAAGAGATTATTGAGATGCTGCGTCAGCGTTCCAGACCATACCTCTTCTCCAACTCTATTCCTCCAATGGTAGCCGCCGCAGGCAGCGCAATGTTTGATATGATGTCAAAGAACAACGATCTTCAGGACAAACTCCACAAAAACACAAAATATTTTGTTGAGAAGATGGTTGCTGCCGGGTTTGATATTAAGCCAACCCAGTCTGCAATTTGTGCTGTAATGCTATATGACGCAAAACTCTCTCAAAATGTTGCAGCAAAAATGCTGGAAGAGGGAATTTATGTTATTGGATTCTATTTTCCTGTGGTTCCAAAAGATCAGGCAAGGATCCGCGTTCAGATAAGTGCCGGTCACGAGACAGAGCACCTGGATAAATGTGTTGCTGCCTTTACAAAAGTTGGTAAAGAGCTGGGTGTAATTAAATAACGAGATATTGTCAATATAAAAAGGGCTCTCTGTTTCGGTGGAACAGAGAGCTCTTTTCATCTATCTGTTATTGTATTTATCCCATCTTCTCCAGTCCCTGCTCCTGTATACACTTCTCTCCCAATCTCTGCGCATAAAATCTTTGTTGTTAAAAAACCACTCCTTTCTGGTTCTTGTCTTAAAATCGTGCTCAAATGGCTCTTTCACTATAACTTGCACACCTTCCGGTATATAAAGAGTTATGTTTTGCGTCGTTCCATCCCACTTATTATCTTTACTGTAAACAGCAGAGCCTATTGTTATTAACGAATCCTGAATCTCAAATCCCGGAAGTGTATTTCTGGCCTTGAGCATAGATTCGGTATAGTCGTGACCAAACGCACGTGTTCTGTATCTGATTCTTGAAATCTCAGAAGCGCTCTGTCTAACAATCTTGAGCTCCGGAAACACAACAATGTTACCCCCCTGCTCATCTTGATCCATCCAAAAGAGTGTGTAATTTGAGTATCCTGCTTCTAGCATTATTCTGGAAATCGGGGGCGGTGTGGCTGAAGCAAACTTAACATAAATTGTGTCGGAGTTGGTTGTCAGAGCTTTCTCTGCTGATGCAGACTCCTCATCCCAGAAAGGTCTGGAAGATTTTACTGCAAGGAACCCAAATGAGAGAAGTGAGAGTAACCAAAGCAGAAATATTATCAAACCTGGTCTGATACGTGGTGGGCGAAAGCCAAAAAGTAGCTGTACGCCTCCGTAAAGCATACCAAACAGAGGTAGAAATATAACTCCCAGGAATGCCAGCTTAAGATACAATGTGTTCTCTATACCAAGAGCTACATAATCCATAAGATCAATAGGAATAATCCCCTTGAACACCTCTATTCCAAGAAACAGGAATGATAGAGATGTGATAGCAATAAGGGATATGGCAATCAAAAATATTGATACTGCCTTTGAGAGTACACGTGCAAAACCGCCCATAACCTCGGCTCCCTCTCTGGATGCTCTTCTTATTCCTTTGCCAATTTTTCTTGCACCTCTCTCCAGGTCTCTCTCAATGTTTGAGAGATCCATTGGCTCTCCATACATAGCGCATCTCTGCTCAACTGTTTTTGCCTCCGGAATTACAATCCAGAGTATTATGTATGCAATAAACATAAATGAGCCGCTGCCAACATGAAGAAAACCCAAGAAAGAGAATCCTACAAATAGAATAACACACAGGATTCTTATAAGAGACACATCCATAGATGTGTATGCAGCAAGTCCACTGCAAACTCCACCAAGTACCTTATTTTCCGGATTTCTGTATAGTCTCTTAGGAACTGATCTTCTTGTGCCTCCTGAAGAGTCACTCCTGTACTCCGACTGCTCCTCAACTATTACATCCGGACGTCCCAGTATTGTTATAACGTCTCTGATTACATCAGTTGTAACAACAGAACCAAAGCCGCTTTTCTCTGTAAAGAGCTCTGCCATCCTCTCCTCTATCCCCTCAATTATCTCATCTCCGTTTACATTTGAATCATAATAATCGTGAAGTTCGTCAAGGTAGCCCTTTATGAGAAGAAAGCCCTCCTCCTCAACTGTGAAGGCAAGATTACCGATGCTGACTTTTACAACTTTTTTCATGTTTTCTATTTTTTATTTCTTAATACTGCCAGTGTCTCTACCATCTCTTTCCATGCTGCATCCATCTCTGCAAGCAGCTCTTTTCCCTTATCTGTAATTGCATAATATTTTCTGGGAGGTCCCTGCTGAGACTCTTCCCATCTGTAGCTTAACAGTCCCTGATTTTTCTGTCGTGTCAATAGAGGATAAAGAGTCCCCTCCACGACTATCATCTTCGCCTCCTTGAGCTCTGCAATGAGAGATGAGGCGTATGCGTCATTGTTGCTGAGTATGCTGAGTATGCAGTACTCCAGAACACCTTTACGCATTTGCGATTTAATGTTATCTGTATTAATCTCGTTCATAACCCCTCCACTATTTATAATTAGAAAATTTTCTGAGATTCTCTGCTGTCACAGGCAGACCTCTCATTTCGCACTTTTGAGCAGCAGTGTAGGCCATCGGAGCTACTATCCAAAAGATAATGTATGCCCAAAAACCTGTTCCGCCCATGAATAGAGCTATTACAAAAATAACTCTCATTAAAACAACATCAACATTAAGGTAGTGTGCCAATCCACTACATACACCGCCCAGCTGCTTATTGTCCGGATCTCTGAAGAGTTTACGGTTTGTGCCATGTGGTGTTGAATCGGCTGGTGCGGTAAAATCACTCTCCACCGGCTCGCCGTCCGGCATTCCAAGCTGACTGATAATACTATTTACCATATTGATGTTTACAACCTCAAGACGAGAACCGAGAGACTCCTCAAAGAGCTCTGCTATTCTCTGCTCAAGATCTTCCATAACATCTCCGGACTGAAGACCCATCCGGGTTCTCTCTCTGAATCTCGAAAGATAGAGACTCAATTTCTGATATGCATCCTCGTCAATAACGAAGGTTCTTCCGCCTAGTCCTACTGTAACTACTTTTTTCATCTTTTAACCTATTTAAATTTGTATAGAATTTGGTACTGCAAATATATATACAAATTTCATTACCTTGTATCACATAGTACTAATTTTTTCATAAAAAAAGCCCGTTATTTTCATAACGAGCTGATATACTGATAGAATAATTTTTGCTATTCTTGTGTTCCGGCTGGCGTTTCCGGTGCAGGGATGGTTGGAAACTCCGGTTGGCCCTGTATTGGGGCAGAGTTTTCTATCCTCTCCTGTATGGTATTTCTCTTTTGAGTGTTTCCTGTAGATACAAATGCAGTTGCAAGAACGCATAGAACAATTATCGAAACAGCTAAAGTCCATGTGGCTTTTTCAAGGAAGTCTGCTGTCTGGCGTACGCCGAATGTCTGGTTTCCTGATGCAAAGTTAGCAGCAAGTCCGCCGCCTTTCGAATTCTGAACCAATACAACTATTGTAAGCAATATGCTGGCAATGACAATAATAATAGCGATTACTGTATACATGATGTTTATATTTATATTTTATTCTTTATATCTTTTACAAGGGTCGCAAAGTAAGCACTTTTTTCCGGATATAGCAAAATAAGTTTTGCATAGACATCCAGAGCCCTTTTGTAAAATCCCTGCTCTATATATATTGATGCAAGGGTCTCGGTATAGAATGATGCATCTTCAAAGCTCTCTGCTGCCTCCAGCTCACCTTGAGGCTGGGGATTAATGGCTCTGCCACTGATAGCTGCTCTCAAAAGTGTTGGCTTCTCTGCAATAAAGTTGTCAAGTGGCTGAGATCTGTCTAACTCAATCTTTTCAAAGTCTCTTCTTGAGAAGTAATCTCCTCCGGCAAGAACAAACTTTGGCATCTGATCCGGAACCATATCTGAGATCTCATCAAACATAATCTCATCGTCGTCTTCAAGATCCAGTATATCATCACCTAAAGAAGAGGAGATTGTAATATGCGACTCCGATGGCAGCAAATCTGACGGCTGTGCAACTATCGGCTGCGAATCTGATGGCTGTGCAACTATCGGCTGCGAATCTGATGGCAGCAAATCTGACGGCTGGACTACATCCTGACTATGTGTCAATTGTGCCGCAACTTGCACCTCTTGCTGTTGCGAATCTGATTGTTCAGCAACTGCCGGTTGCAAATCTGACGGCTGTGCAACTATCGGCTGCGAATCCGACGGCCGGACTACTTCCTGACTCTCCGGCAACTGGGACACGGGAGATTGAAGAGTTGGTGTAGTTGTTACGTCAGCGGGTTTACTTGCAGCTAATCTTAATCTGGATGCCTCCTGACGTACTTTTTGTATTCTGTATAGATTTGCTCTGGACCATACATGAGATGCTGCCTTTGAGAGATATGCCCCGCCGTCATCTCCCTCTATGCTGCATATCTTATCGTAGACCTCTTGGTAACCTGCGGAGAACCATGGGTATCTGCCAATATACTTTTCCAGAGTTGATATTTTTATATTCAGCATCTCCTACCAGTTTGCGACAGTTTCGTTAAATATCTTATCTGTAAGTTTTTCAATAATACTATCTACAAGCCGGGACTCAACAGCATCGAGCGAACTTGTAGAGGGGTAATCTTCAAACTCAGCGAAATTACGTTCAAAGCTCTCTTTTGGATACTTCACGTTTGTAAAGGTGAGTTTAAGAGTTACAGTAAGTCTGTTCTGAGCCGCTACCTCCTGGGCAGTTACAGCGATAGATGCTGTCTCATAGCTAGTTATCTGAGCATCTATTATAAGGTCTCCCCCATCATTGACCAGTCTCAGTTTGGTTAGTTTTCTGTACTTATCTTTTAGTGCTTCTGTAAGTGCATTGCTAAGAGCAGGGTTAATCCTCATAGCACGGTTCTCTACATTATAAACTGTAATAGTGGTCACATCCGGGGCAATTGAGGTGCCCGAAAAAGAGTAAATCCCGCAAGATGTGAGAATTATAGAAACAAATAACAATAAAATCAATCTCCTCATAGGTCTAAATTTAGCTCTTTTATTTTTCTGTACAAAGTTCTCTCAGATATTCCCAGCTCTGCAGCGGCATTCTTTCGTTTTCCGTTATTTCGCTCGAGCGCTCTTTTAATAAGATCTGCACTCACTTCATGAATTGATAGCGAGTCCTTACCCAACGTGGACGAACCATCTGCTTTTCCCATACCATCTCTCTCATCACCCTCTGCACTGTCAAAGATATCCTCGTCGTAATCAACAACCGCCGTCTCTTCAATTGTGTCGGAGATCTCTTTATTGGAGGAGATTCTCGGAGAAGAAGGTGCACTCTCCTTGGCCAGACGCCCCTTAAGCTCCTCAACCTCTTGCCGGAGTTGATAAAGAATCTTAAAAATTATATCCCTGTCGGTAAGATAGTCGCTTCCGTGTCCCTCTGTGCGCATTGGAAGGTGGCTGGGGGAGTCCTGTGGCAGATATTTCTTAAGAAGATCTATACCTATTAATCTGTTGTGCTCAATAACTGATATCTGCTCTGCCAGACTTTTTAGTTGTCTCACATTGCCCGGCCAGCGATAACTCTCCAGCATCTGTACAGCATCCGGAGTTAGCCGTATTGCCGGCATTTTGTATTTATCTGCAAAATCGAGAGCAAACTTCTTAAAAAGAAGATGTATATCTTCCCGCCTCTCTTTCAATGATGGCACCGTAATAGGCACAGTATTCAAACGGTAGTAGAGATCTTCCCGAAACTTTCCCAGTCCGATGGCTCTTGGCAGATTGACGTTTGTTGCTGCAATGACCCTTACATCGGTCTTCTGAACCTTTGATGAGCCAACTTTTATAAACTCTCCGGACTGAATTACTCTAAGAAGCCTCACTTGTGTGGAGAGCGGCAACTCTGCCACCTCGTCCAAAAAGAGGGTACCTCCGTCGGCAACCTCAAAATAGCCCTTTCTTGTCTCAAAAGCTCCTGTGAATGAGCCCTTTTCGTGACCGAAAAGCTCTGAGTCTATAGTTCCCTCGGGTATCGCTCCGCAATTGACTGCAATATACTGATTATGCTTTCTGGGGCTGTTTATGTGTATTATCTGCGGCACAACCTCTTTACCCACGCCGCTCTCACCCGTTACCAAAACGGAAAGATCTGTACCGGCAACCTGCACAGCAATCTCCAGCGCTCTGTTGAGAGCGTGATTGTCGCCTACAATATCAAATCTTAGTTTAATTGCTCTTAAATCCATAGCACACAAAAATAGATAAAATTTATACCTTTGGGAAATTTAAAAAGGGTAAAATGAAATTTCTCGCGATTATACCTGCAAGATACGCGTCGGTGAGATTTCCCGGTAAACCGCTGGCAGATATTGGTGGCAAAACGATGATTCAAAGGGTTTATGAGAGGAGTCGCACGGTTTTTGACCATGTATATGTGGCTACGGATGACAACCGTATATCCTCTGCTGTAGAGGGCTTCGGCGGTAAGGTTATTATGACATCTCCCGACCACAAAAACGGAACCAGCAGAGCTCTTGAGGCGATGTACAAAATTGAGGAGATTAAAGGGAAAAAGGCAGAGATTGTTATCAATATTCAGGGAGATGAACCATTTATTGAACCGCAACAGTTAAAGGAGCTAATCGCATGCTTTGAATCGGAAAAGACTCAGATAGCCACCCTTGCCAAGAGATTTGCTCACGGAGAGGATATCTTCTGCCCCAACACGCCTAAGGTGGTGATGGGCAGAGATGGCACAGCCCTCTACTTTAGCCGTTCTCCTATACCTTATGTGAGAGATAGCGAGAGAGAGGAGTGGGTCTCACGCACACCTTTTTTTGGTCATGTTGGTCTTTATGGTTATAAGAGAGATATTCTAATTAAAGTAGTTTCTCTTAAGCCTACCACGCTTGAGATGGCAGAGAATCTGGAACAGCTGAGGTGGCTGGAGAATGGTATAAAAATTACTGTAGCAGAGACCGGTTTCACCTCTCACTCTATAGACACCCCTTTTGATATTGAACTTTTAAAATCTAAAGGCGTTATTTAGTTAAGATTTGCAAGTTTTTTTATATATTTGCATTTACGTGTCCGCGTTTAAGTGTAATTAAAATTCGGTCACAAGCAAATAATTAGAATTCAAATCTTTGATTACTGACCAAAAAATCAATAGTTTTGATAAAAATTAACTGATTTACAATTTGGAACTGATTAAATAACTAAATATACCTTAGAATGAAAAAAAATCTTTTTAAACTTTTGGCGGTTGCCTTCCTGGGAATTACAGTTGCATCCTGCAGTAACCCGGCAAAGATGGCAAAAAATTCTCAACTGATAAGTGTTGAGTGTAATCCGAAAATTCTGGAAGTTGTTGCTGACGAGATAACTGCAACATACACTATGAACTTTCCAGAAAAATATTTCCATCCAAGAGCTATTCTTGAGGTAATTCCGGTTTTGGTTTATAAGGGTGGTGAAGTTGCTGCTCCTGCATTTAAACTTCAGGGAGAGAAAGTTACTGATAACTTTCAGACAATCTACAAAACAGGTGGAAAGGCAAGCAACACAATTAAGTTTGCATACAAACCGGGTATGGAGAAATCTCACCTTGAGCTTAGAGTTGCTGTTTGGAACAAACTTAAGAAGTATGACTTCCCTGCTCCTTACAAACTTGCAGACGGTGCCAATATTACTTACAAACTTGTACATACAGACGGCGAAACAGCTATTGCTCCAAACGATTATCAGAAAATAATCCGCGAGAAGAAAGAGACTCAGATTCTCTATACTATCAACAGCCCGGTTGTACGCCCTAAAGAGCTTACAAAAGCAGAGATTATAGAGTTTGAAAAATTCCTGGCAAATATTGAGAAAGATGAGCGCAGAGAGGTAAAGAGTACGGATATCGTTGCGTACGCTTCTCCGGATGGTCCTATCACCCTCAATACAAAACTTTCTGACAAGCGCGGTGAGACTGCAAAGACAGCATTTGACAAAATCACCAAAAATGTTCCTGTTACAGCACCTGTTAACGTAACAACAATAGCAGAAGACTGGGAAGGTTTCCAGGCGCTGGTTGCTGCCTCTACAATACAGGACAAAGAGCTTATCCTTCGCGTTCTCTCTATGTACAGCGACCCTATGGTTCGTGAGAGAGAGATCAAAAATATGTCTGTAGTTTTCAAAACTCTTGCAGACAAAATTCTTCCGGAACTCAGAAGAGCCAGAATGATTGCTAATGTAGATTACACAAACTTCACCGATGAGGAGTTAAAAGAGCTAGCTACTACCAATATCGAGATTATGGATGCAGAGGCGCTTCTTTATGCTGCTACACTTGTTAAGGATTATGACACAAAAGTAGCCCTATATAAGAAAGCAGGTGATAAGTTCAAATGTGACCGCGGATATAACAACCTTGCAGCTACTGCTCTTAACAACAATAAATTGGCAGAAGCAAAAACTGCTCTATCTAAGGTAACCAACAAAACTTCACCTTACTACTATAACAACGCAGGTATTGTGGCTCTTCGCGAAAAAGACTACAAAACTGCAGTTGATATGTTTAACAAATCAAGTGTTAAAGAGGCGAAATATAACCTTGCAATTATTGATATCCTTAATGGCAAATATGTAGATGCTGTAAATAAGCTTGCAGGATCTAAGAGTGAGAACGAAGGCCTTGCTTACATTCTTGTAAATCAGCTTGACAAAGCATCTGCAGCAATTACTTGCAAATGCCCTCACGCTGCTTATATGAGAGCGATTATCGCTGCCCGTCAAGGTAATATGAGCGAAGTTGCAAAACAACTGGAGATCGTTTACAAAAACGAAGAGCTTAAAGCTCGTGCGCAAAACGATATCGAGTTTGCAAAATTCAGAGAGTAACCACTCTTTCATAACTTAAAAAAAGGCTGCCCATAGGGCAGCTTTTTTTTTGGGGGGGGACCTTGGCAAGGGTTGTGGACCTTGCATGCAATTGTGGATTCTCACAGCAGGAACGCTTTTCCTAAACGTTACGGGCTTATAAACCCCTTAGCACAACGGGCAACGTCCATCCTCATCCGCTCACAAGTTCGCTACTTGCGGCTGAGTTTGCCCTACTTGTGCTAAGGGTTTATTTACAGCCCGTGGGGAGATTGGCGTTCCTGCTGTGAGATATGCTAAGGTAATGAATGAAGAAGGGTCTTTGGCAGAGTTTGATGTATCTGTTAGTTAATTAGATAGATATAAAACGCAGTTTTCCAAATTTGGAAAACTGCGTTTGTAAGTATTTGTATATTATTGAGTTACCTCAAACAATGGCAAAGCTAGTCCAGCTTAAGGACGGCCATAAAGGCACTCTGTGGCACCTCTACGTTGCCTACCTGGCGCATTCGCTTTTTCCCTTTTTTCTGCTTCTCGAGAAGCTTTCTTTTCCGGGAGATGTCTCCTCCGTAACATTTGGCAGTCACGTCTTTACGTACGGCTTTTACGGTTTCACGGGCAATTATCTTGGCGCCTATTGCCGCTTGAATGGCGATATCGAATTGCTGGCGGGGGATGAGCTCTTTGAGCTTTTCACACATTTTGCGGCCAAAGTCGTAGGCGTGGTCGCGGTGAATAAGGCAAGAGAGAGCATCTACGGGTTCTGAATTGAGCAGTATATCTAACTTAACCAGACTTGCCTCTTTGTATCCAATAACATGATAGTCAAATGAGGCGTAACCTCTGGAGACCGATTTCAATTTGTCGTAGAAGTCAAATACAATTTCGGCAAGTGGCATATCGAAATTTAGCTCAACCCTCTCGCTTGTTAGAAAGTTTTGACTGATAAGTGTACCTCGCTTATCCATACAAAGCTTCATAATTACACCAAAGAAGTCTGCTCTAGATATTACCTGAGCACGAATATAGGGCTCCTCAATATAGTCTATAAGTGTTGGTGCCGGCAGACCAGATGGGTTGTGCACATCCAGAACATCTGCCTGGGTTGTGTAAACTTTATAAGATACGTTGGGAACAGTGGTGATAACGTCCATATCAAACTCCCTGTAGAGTCGCTCTTGTACTATCTCCATATGTAACAGCCCCAGAAAGCCGCAACGGAATCCAAAACCAAGGGCAAGAGATGACTCCGGTTCAAATACCAGAGAGGCGTCGTTCAGTTGAAGCTTTTCCAGCGAACTTCGCAAATCTTCATACTCGTCTGCCTCAACAGGATAGAGACCGGCAAATACCATTGGTTTTACCTCTTCGAAACCTGCGATAGATTCTGTACATGGTCTCTCTCGATGGGTGATGGTATCTCCCACTTTAACTTCGCTAGCCGTTTTAATCCCGGAAATAATGTACCCTACATCTCCGGTTCCGACCTCTCCGGTTGGAATCATCTTAAGGCGAAGCTTACCAACCTCATCTGCCTCATACTCCTTGCCGGTATGTATAAACTTTACTTTATCCCCTTTTCTTATGATACCATTTTCTACCTTAAAATAGGCAATGATTCCACGAAATGAGTTGAATACAGAGTCAAAAATAAGTGCCTGAAGCGGTGCCTCCTCCTTTCCTTTGGGTGCGGGAACCTTCTCGACAATAGATTCAAGAATCTCCGGTACTCCCAATCCTGTCTTGGCGCTTGCAAGCAAGATATCCTCGTCCTTACAACCAAGAAGATCTATAATCTGATCCTTTACAGAGTCAATCATAGCCGACTCCATATCTATCTTATTTAATACCGGAATTATTTCAAGATCGTG
>JAUYTB010000340.1 GCA_030695305.1 Bacteroidales bacterium | reverse complement strand
TTTGTGGTGGTTTATATTTTTCGGAAAAAAGTTGTTATAAATCAAAGTCATCGGCAGGGTTTTTAATGTTTTGAAGACCGGTCATACTAACGTGGGTGTATATTTCTGTTGTTTTACTGCTTTTGTGACCTAGCAACTCTTGAATATATCTCAAACTTACCCCCGCCTCTAAAAGATGAGTTGCGTAGCTGTGCCGCAGGCAATGTAGCGTAAAGTTATGATTTTTATATATTTTGCCCAAATATTTATGAAATATTTTTTCAAGACTTGTTTCACTGTAACGATTACCCTTATACTGACCCTCGATCAAATAAGTAGATGGTCTGTATAATTTATAATACTTTATAATCATATTCATAAGCTTCTCACTAACAGGCAATACTCGGTCCCTTTGTCCTTTCCCATTTACAATGGTTATTGTTCTTCTTTTTGAATCCAAATCTTTTAGTCGCAGATTAATCAGTTCACTCCTTCTTAAACCGCAAGCATATATTATGGTTAGGGCTGTTTTATGTTTAAAGTTCGGGATAGATGTGAGCATCTTCTCAACCATCTCTTTTGGAATTACTTTGGGTAAAGGGTTGTATCTCTTAGGCCTTTCAATATCCTCAATAGAAAGCGTTCTGTTCTCTACTTTTAAGTAGAAAAGTTTGATTGCATTTATTACTTGATTTTGATAAGATGCAGAATAACCATTTTTTAAAATAAAATTGCTGTTAAACAGAATAAAATCCTTATTTGAGATTTCTACGGGATCTTTATCTTGAAAATACTTAAGAAAAACCTTTATGGCTTCTGTATAGGTTTTAATTGTGCTATTACTGTATCTGCGGCTTTTGAGCCATGCCTCAAAGTAGTCAATCTGATTTTTATTCTCTTGCTCCATATCTCGCTCCTCTTATTTAGTGACTACTAAAGTAATAAAAAAAAATGGAATGGTCGGCAAAACAGCCCAAGTCCAAGATTACCTCCCGTTGGTCGGTGATCCTGGAATGGTCGGCAAAACAGCCCAAGTCCCACCAAACTCCAAGCTGCTTCGCAGCCTGTCTTTTTATGTTCGCTGCCTTTCAAAAGCAAGCTTTTGACGGCTGCAAACATAAAAACGCCCTGCTTGTAGGCAGGGCGTTTGGTACTTGTAGCGCGACCCAGGATTGAACTGGGGACCTCATGATTATGAATCATGCGCTCTAACCATCTGAGCTATCGCGCCGGAATTGGAGTGCAAAAGTAATACTTTTTTGTTATGTGGCAAATAGATTGTCAAAATTGTTTAATTTTGGTAGCTGGAGGTAGGTTTTGGCTCTATTATTCTAATGGAACTCGTATTGCCAATCTTTCATATCCAACTATCTGCTTTATTAACTGATCTTTTTGTGCTAAAATAATGATTATGAGTGTTTGGTTCTTATCTCTATGGGATAGTTTATCTGCGAGTAAGGTGTTGCGCAGATACAGTGTTGGGAGTGTGAGGGGGTTGGTCTCTATCTTTTGTTTGTCTGTTTTGATGTTGTTTACTCAACATTTACAGGGGGATGACAGGGGGCAGGGCCATTTTGAGACAGAGGTGAGGCGCGCGGTAAGGTGGCAGATGCAAAATTATCCCAAATCTAGGTTAACAGATCTTTACAAGAACTTCTTTCAGGATAAATTCGGGCCGGGGCATATGGTCACAGATACAGCGTCGGCGG